>JAFARM010000425.1 GCA_019245455.1 Sphingomonadaceae bacterium
CGACTTCATGGCCGGGCTGTTCGCCGGCGTCGGCATCCGCCTGGTCGATTTCAAGCTCGAGTTCGGCCGCCTGTTCGACCAGGAGTTCAGCCGCATCATCCTGGCCGACGAGATCAGCCCCGACGGCTGCCGCCTGTGGGACATGAAGACGAACGAGAAGATGGACAAGGACCGCTTCCGCCAGGACTTGGGCGGCGAGGTCGAGGCGTACCAGGAGGTCGCGCGCCGCCTCGGCCTGCTGCCGGAGGGGTCGGTGTCAACCGTACTCGACCTGGACGAGCACCGGAAGGCGCGGGGCAAGTAGGGGTCATCCCTGCGGCAGCTTCGGCCGCGCACCGCCGCGCGTATAGTCGATCAGCGCCTCGATGCGGATCAGGCGCTTCTCGTGATCGAACAGCCGGTTGTCGGCCTGGTCGGCGCGGCGGGTGATATCGGTGACGCGCTCGGCGGTTCGATTCAGGTCGGCGCGCATTTCGACCTGGCTCTTGAGGGCGTCATACACCCGATCGAACACACTCATCCGCGATCTACTCGGCGTACATCGCGGCCATTTCACCGCGCAGCGCGGTAAGCTCGGCTTCCTGTTCGGCCTTCCTCGCGTCCATCTTGGCCAGTGTCGCCTCGATCTGATCGGCCGTCTCGCGCAGCTTGGTCGACATCGCCCGGTTGTTCGCCTCGAACTCGACGAGGAACGCCTCAAGCAGCGCCTCGTCGGCACTTGGATCGTAGCTCTCGCTTGCCCGGCGCATGAACTCGCTCGGTGTCAAACCGACTTCGCGCGCGCGCCGCTCCAACTCACGCTTATTTGCCGGCGTCATCATCACGACCATGCGAGCCGTCATCGCCTCAGCCGGCGGGAGCGCGAATGCTGTTGCCATAGGATTTACATAGGCGATATGTCGCTGGTCCGCAACGCTCAGTGCGCCCGCGCCGCCGGCCGTTGGCGGAACACGAGCAGCAGCACGACCAGCGCCGCCAGCAGCAGGCCACTCGCCGCGTAGCGGTCGAGGTTGAGGCCGCCCTTGGCCACCGGCTTGTCGAGGAAGTCGCCGACGACGGCACCCAGCGGCCGCGTCAGGACGAACGCCGCCCAGAACAGCACCGTGCGCGAGATGCGAGTGGCATAATAGGCGACCGCGATCGCCGCCAGCGCCCCGCCGAAGATCAGCGCCGCGCCGCCATAGCCCAGCCCCAGCCCCTCGTCGTCCGCCGTCCAGTCGCCGAGCGCAGTGCCGAGCGTCTGCGAGAACATGATCGTCACCCAGTAGAAGACCTCCGCCGCCGGCGTGCTGACACTCTCCACCGCGACCGTGCCCAGCGTCCGGTACCAGGCGATCAGCGAGGCGAGGAGCAGCGCCAGGAGCAGGCTCGATCCCCCGGCATAGCCGATGCCGAGCGAGCGGTCGGCGAAGTCGGCGAGCGTCGTGCCGACCGTGGTCGTGGCGATGATCGTCGCCCAGTAGAGCCACGGGTGGAAGCGGCTCGCCCGCATCTGCAGGCCGACGAACAGCGCGAACACGGCCGCGAACACCGCCGTCGAGGCGAGGTAGCCGAGCCCCGCCGACATCGACAACGCGTCTCCGCCGGTCTCGCCCAGGGTGGTGGCGATGACCTTCATCACCCAGAAGACGAGCGTGACCGCGGGTACCTTGGCAGCGCCGGCGGGAGGCGTGGCTAGGTCGCGCATCGGTCGGTCCTCTGGTTCGGCGGTCGCAGGGCGGGTTCGGCTTGCCCGATGCCCTGCCCCGTCCTAGACGGCAAGCCATGAAAGCGCGCGTCACCGTCACCCTGAAGACCGGCGTCCTCGATCCGCAGGGGCGCGCCATCCAGCACGCGCTCGAAGGGCTCGGCTTCGGCGGGGTCGAGGGCGTGCGGCAGGGCAAGCTGATCGAGCTCGACCTCGCCGACGGCACGACGGCGGCGGATGTCGAGGCGATGTGCAAGGCGCTGCTCGCCAACCCCGTGATCGAGAACTACCGCGTGGAACTGGCATGAAGTCGGCCGTCGTCGTCTTCCCCGGATCGAACTGCGACCGCGACCTCGCCGTCGCCCTGCGCGACATCACCGGGTCCGCCCCGGCGATGGTCTGGCACCGCGAGACCGAGCTGCCGCCGGGCCTCGACCTGATCGCGCTGCCCGGCGGGTTCAGCTACGGCGACTATCTGCGCTCCGGCGCGATGAGCGCGCGGTCGCCGGTGATGCGCGCGGTCGTCGCCGCGGCGAGCGAGGGGCGCGCCGTGCTCGGCGTGTGCAACGGCTTCCAGGTGCTGACCGAGGCCGGGCTGCTGCCGGGCGCGCTGATGCGCAACGCCGGCCTCGACTTCGTCTGCCGCGACGTCGCGCTGACGGTCGAGAACAGCCAGACGGCGTTCAGCGCCCGCTACGACGCCGGCGAGACGATCCGCATCCCCGTGGCCCACCACGACGGCAACTACACGGCCGACGAGGCGACGCTCGACCGGCTTGAGGGCGAGGGCCGCGTCGTCTTTCGCTACGCGGAAGCCGTCAACGGCAGCGCGCGGAACATCGCCGGCATCGTCAACGACGCCGGCAACGTCCTGGGCCTGATGCCCCACCCCGAGCGGCTGATCGACGACGCGCTCGGCGGCAGCGACGGCCGGCGGATGTTCGAGGGGCTGGCGGCGGCGCTGGGTTGAGCGGCACGCTGCTTGGTCACCGTCAGCCCGGACTTGATCCGGGCCTCGGCTCCGTCGCTCCGGCTGCAGCGTAGCGAGCCAAAGCCCGGATCGAGACCGGGCCGACGACTGGGTCATGCCCGTCGTCACACCCCCACCTTGAACGGGTCGTACCCCACCCCGCGATCGAACACGTCGACCCCCTCGGCGCGCTTGAACCAGGCGACGATGCGGTAGGTGACGGGCGTCAGCAGCACCTCCCACAGCACCTTCAGCGCATAGTTGGTCAGCAGCACCTGGATGACCAGGCGCGTCTCCCACACCCCGAGGAACGCCAGCGGGTAGAAGATCAGGCTGTCGACCCCCTGCCCCACCACCGTCGAGCCGACCGTGCGCGTCCACAGCATCCGCCCCTGCGTCCATAGTTTCATCCGCGACAGCGTCACGGCGTTGGCGATCTCCCCCGCCCATACCGCCGTGATCGAGGCGAGGAAGATGCGCGGCACCTGCCCGAACACGCTGTCGAGCGCCGCCTGCCCCGCGTAGCCGGGCGCCGGCGGCAGGGTGACGACGACCCAGCTCATGCCCGCGGCGAACAGCGACGCGGCGAACCCGGCCCAGACGCAGCGCCGGGCGCGGGCGAAGCCGTAGACCTCGGTCAGGACGTCGCCGAGCAGGTAGCTCAAGGGGAAGAACAGGATGCCGGCACCGAAGTGCACCTCCCCGATCACCGGCAGGGTGACCATGGCGGGCTTGGCCGCGCCGATCAGGTTCGAGCAGATCAGGATGATGACGAACGCCGCCATGGCGAAGTCGTAGAAGCGCAGCGGCCGCCCGTGGAGCGCGCCGGCATCGACGGCGACGACGCCCGCCGTCACCGGCACCCCGCGCCGAAGTTGACAAAGGTCACGCGGCGCCCCCCCTCGCCCGCTCCCCGCGATGGTCGCCCGCGCGTCCCGAGGACGGACGTCGCGGACACGATGCTGGCGGTGCAAACGGCGGACACGAGCCGCCGGCGCGGCGGCGACGAGGCTGGGCGGCGCGGCACCGGACGCCGCCGCAACAGCGACGCCGTCGCCGCGACCCGCGCGGGCGCTCGACACGGGCGGACGGGGAACAGGCGGCGCATCGTCATCGCCCAACCCTAACCGCGCCGCGGCGGTGTAGGACAGCAGTTTTTCGACACCCCCGGAACGATCGCCCTTGCCGCCGCGCCGCCGGCGATGCGACATCGCCGCGGGAGGGGCGAGACGATGGGCATGACGCGCAAAGTCGCGGTCGGCGCGCTGGCGGTGGCGGCGACGGCGACGGGCATCTGGATGCTGAGCGACTATCGCGCCTGGGCGGCGCTGACCGGCGGCGACTGGCGCGGCTGGGCGCGCGCCCGGATGCGACGGCGCGGCGCGGCGGAACCCGCCGAAAGCGATGTTGCAGCACCGAACGACTCGCCATAGGCTGTCCCATCGCGCCGGGGGCACGGCGCGACCCAGGGGGAGCATCATGCCGAGATTCGCCGCAGCCGTCCTTGCCGCCGCCGG
>JAFARM010000202.1 GCA_019245455.1 Sphingomonadaceae bacterium
AGCCCGCGCCTTGCGGCCGAAGGTCGGTAGTCGCATGGGCATCTCCTTCTTCTCCCCTCCCGCTTGCGGGAGGGGGAGTTAGAGCCGCCGCACCCCCGGTCGCCGCACGCGCCCGAGCAGCAGCTCGGTCAGCGCCCAGACCAGCGCGTCGGCGCGGTCGGGCGACCGCCCCGGCCCGGCATAGCCGCCGCCGGCGATCAGCCCGCACATCTGGTCCTCCAGCGCGGCGAACATCCCGACGTGGGCGACGCGGCCCTGTTCGTAGAGCGCCGCCACCGGCTCGGCGCGGGCGACCTTGCCGGCCGTCGCGTGGACCGGCGCGATCGGCAGCGCCTGATCGACCGTACGCAGCACCGTCGTCACCATCGCCCCGCCGTTGTTGACCTCGGCGACGATGCGGTCGGCGGCGAACTCGCCCGCCGCCGCCGCCACCGCGCGCGCCCAGCCGTCGGGCGAGCGCCCCTGCACCGTGCGGTCGGCAAGCACATAGCCGCGCCCGTCGGGCCCCAGCCGGACGACGACGATGCCGCACGCATCCGCCGTGCCGCCACCGCCCGCCGGCGGGTCGACGCCGATCACCGTCCGCCCGTCCGCCGGCCCGGCGGCGACGCGGCACGCCTCGAGCAGGTCGCGCCGCCACAATGCGCCGTCGAGGTCGGCGACGAACTCCCCGAGCAGCTCCTGCCGCCCCAGTCGGGTGCCGCCATGGTCGCGCAATATCGTATCGAGGAACGCGCGCGGCAGGTTCGCGGCATTGTCCGCCGTCCGCCCGCGGGTCACCGCGACGCCCGCCGCCGGTGCCGCCATCGCCTGCAGCCACGGCAGCGGCCGCGGCGTCGTCGTCAGCACGCGGCGCGGCCGCTCGCCCAGCCGCAGCGCGAGGTCGAGGTTGGCGAGCGTCGCTTCGGCGTGCGCCCATTTGGCGATCTCGTCGCCCCAGGCGAAGTGGAACGACGGCCCGCGCAGCGAATCGGGCTCGGCCGCGCCGAACAGCTGCGCCGTCGAGCCGTTGGGCCACGTCAGCAGCCGCCGCGTCGGCGCGAAGCGCGGGCGCGTCGCGGCGAGCGCGAGGATGCCGGCGTCGCCTTCGACCATCACCGCGCGGGCGTCGCCGAGCGTCGCCCCGACGAGGGCGATGCGCGACCGCGGCAGCGCCCGGGCCCGCGCGTCGATCCACGCCGCGCCGGCGAACGTCTTGCCGAAGCCGCGGCCGGCCAGGATCAGCCACGTCGCCCAGTCGCCGTCGGGCGGAACCTGGCCGCCGTGGGCGCGGAGGTCGGGGTCGGTGAGAAGGGCGAAGAGGGCGTCGGTTGGGAGGTGCGCGGCAATCGCCTCCTGCACGCCGGGATCGCACGCAGCCAGAATGTCCAGCGGCGACCGAGGGTCGTCGATCATCCGCATCTCCACTGATTACGCTGAACGGTTTGCCGCAGCCCTCGACGCGTCGATTACATCCTGCGCGTGGCGGGCGCGATTGCGCTTGGCCGGCGCTTCGGGCTGCGTCCGCTCCCCGGCCGCATCGTAGTGACAGCCGGTGATGAAAACGGCGACCACGCCGACGATGGTCGCTGCGCCCAATGACGCAGCAGTGGTTCCAAGACCGAGCGAGGCGAGATACGCGACAGCGGCGATCAGAACGATCAAGGCGATCAGAGCAAACAGCTGACCACGACCACGCAGAGCGATCTCAGTCGTGACGACCTTCGCCTCGACCGGGTGACGATGCGCCTGCTCGCGCTCGGCCATCGCGATGCAGCGTTCGGCCGGACCGGGTTGCACCCGCTCAAGATGCTCGAGTTCGTCCGCCGACGGGATCGGACCCGAATGCGTCTTGCTCACCACCCGCATGATCAGGCGCGAAAGCACCTTGACGGCTTCCGACGTCTTCTCAGGACGAAGATAGGGCTTCAGCGACTCAAGCGCGGCCTAAGTCGCGTCCCCCTCCAGGACGGCAACTTCGCGCCGCCCGTTCTGATGCTCGTCAGGAGGTCTTGACGCCATTCCGACCGTGCGGATCGCCTTCTTCATGTCGCTGTCCACGGCGCGCCAATCATCGGCGAGCGAGCCCCCGGCACCGTTAGACCAGACCATCTTCTGACCTAGATTGATCGACGCGGCACCAGACAGCATCACACCGCTTGGCGAGAGCGGTGCCGCATAGCGCCGCGTGCTCGAAGCCATGATCCACCTGCCCACGATGCTGTCCGTCAGCTCGTCAAACGCAGCACAGACGGCCGGGTTCATCCACAAGCGATCTCGGCCACCGTGTGCCCCTGTAGCGGGGGCGTCTCCCTCCCGCAAGTCTCGGCGGGCACCGGCAGCGGTACGCGCGCGCGGATGATCGCGAGGAACTCGGCGCGCTCGATCGTTCGCGAGACGGCCGGCGTCGCGCCGCCCTCCCCGTATTGATCCGGCATCAGCTTTGTCAGCAGGCGAAATCCCAGGTCGTTGTCATAGTCGGTCCACGTCTCGACCGTGCCGTTGGCGAACGTCTTGCGGCGCTCGACGCCGTTGATCGCACGGTCGATCAGCGCCGCCTCGAGCGCGTGCGCGACGGGCGCGCCGACGACCTTGGCGCAGGCGTCGCCGAAAGCGCGGTCGCGGGCGCGGAGGCGGTTGACGGTCGACACCGACACGCCGCTCTCACGCGCCGCCTCGCGCACCGACCCCGACGCGGCGAGGCGGTCGACGAAGCGGGCACGCTCGGCCGGGTCGCTGACGAGCCGCGACGGTTCGAACTGGCCCATCGCCTTCTCCTGATCTGGTTGGTGGGAACCCCGCCGCGGCGTCGCGGCCGGTGGGCGGAGTTCTTCAGCGTGCCCTTGATGTACCAAACAGCGGTGCGCTTGTCAAGCGGTTTTTACCTGTGGGGTTTCTTTTCCTACACGCTAGCGGAGCTGATAGTGGTCGCCGAGGCGGTCGAGGGCGAGGAGCAGGACGACCTTGCCCGCCCGGGCCGGCCAGCCGAGCGCGCGCTCGGCGGTCTCCAGCCCCTCGCCCTGGCAGACGACCCGCCACAGGACATCGGCGAGGCCGCCGCCGACCGCCGTCACCGCGGCGTGGAAGCGCGCCTTAGCGGCGACCTGCGCGGTCGAGGCGTCGATGGCGTCGGGCGCGCCGCGCGGGGAGCGGCCGGCCGGCGCCGCGTCCCACCGCATCGTCGTCCGCGGCGCGAGCTGTGCCCGGGTGAAGTCGGCGCGGAGCCGCTCGCCGGCCTCGAACTGGCGCGGGCTGACCATGCCGCGGCGGACCAGCCAGCCCAAGGGCGATTCGGCGAGGTTGACGGTGACGCGGGCGCGGTCGATCACGGCGGACGGGGACAGCCGGACCTCGGCGAACAGGCGGTTGGGGCCGGCATCGGGGATCGGCGACTCGGGCGCGGCGCGCGGAGGAACGGGGCGGCGGGCGGTCTTGGCCATGGCAGTCTCCTGGCGAATCGGGGGAGCGCGGGCTTGCCATAAACGTTCATCTGTAGGACAGGGATAACCCAGCCGGTTCAATTCCTACAGGAGGGGCGTCCGTGATCACCCGCATCCGCGACGTGCGCAAGGCAAAGCGCATGACGCTGCACGAGGTCGCCGCCGCCTGCGTGCCGCCAACCACCGCCCAGACCATCGGTCGCCTCGAAACCGGCACCCGGACCGTGTCGGTCGCGTGGCTCAACCGCATCGCCGCCGCCCTGGGGGTCACGGCGGCCGAGCTCGTCACCCTGCCCGATCGCGCCGACGTCGCCGTCGCCGCCGTTCTCGGCCCGGACGGCGCCGCCGCCCCTCGCCGGACAACCGCCCTCCTGCCGCCGCTGCCCGAGGGCGACCTGATGGGACTCGTTGTCGAGGTCGCCCAGGGCGACTATCGTGCGGGCGACGCCGTCTGGCTCGAGCGGCTGGAACCCGCCGCCTTCGTCACGGCAATGAACCGCGACATCCTCGTGCCGCGCGCCGCCAGCCGCTTCGCCTTCGGCCGTCTTGCCGGCGTCGAGGGACGCAGGCTGCAGATCCTTCCCGCCGAACCCGGCGCCCGCCAGATCGTCATCGCCGATGCGCCGTGGATCGGCGTCGTCCGCGCCCTCATGCGCTCGCTCTGACGCCGTTCAGGGTTGCTTCACGGCAAAGGCAGTAGCGGAACCGGGTAGCCGGGAGACACGCCATGCGGCGGCCGCTGATGCTGGGGGCGATGATCGGGCTGACGCTGCCGGCGACCGCCGCGCCGACGATGACGCCGCAGCAGGGCGCGCTGCTCGACCGCCTTACCTGGGGCCGCACCACCGCCGACGCCGACGCCATCGCGCGGCTGGGCACCCGCCGCTGGCTCGACGGTCAGCTCCACCCGAAGGCCGAGGCGCTGCCGCCAGCTGTCGCCGCCGAGGACGCAGCCATCCCGGCCGCGCCGCTGGCCGCTTCCGTGCGCGGCGCGGAGGACCTCAATCGCGCCGCCAACGCGCTCACCGACCCTGACGCCAAAGCGGCGGCGAAGAAGGTCTACAACGATCTGTTGAACGGGCTCGCGCACCAGGCCGCCGAGCGATCGATCCTTACGGCGCTCTACTCGCCGAACCAGCTGCAGTCGGTCATGACCTGGTTCTGGCTCAACCACTTCAACGTCCACGCCGGCAAGAACAACCTGCGGGCGATGGTCGGCGACTATGAGGCGGCCATCGGGCCGCACGCGCTCGGGCGCTTTCGCGATCTTGTCGCGGTCACGCTCCACCATCCGGCGATGCTGGTCTATCTCGACAACTCGCAAAACGCCGCCGGCCACATCAACGAGAATTATGCCCGCGAACTGATGGAACTGCACACGATGGGCGTCGGCAGCGGCTACACCCAGCACGACGTCGAGGAACTGGCGCGGATCCTGACCGGCGTCGGCATCGACCCGAAGCCCGAGGTTCCGAAGGTCGCGCCGCCGCACGCCGGCGAGCTTGTCCGCGACGGCCTGTTCGAGTTCAACCCCAACCGGCA
>JAFARM010000268.1 GCA_019245455.1 Sphingomonadaceae bacterium
CGCATTCAGCGGCGCGAATACGTCCTGCGCCAGCTTGCCCGCCTCGGCGAGAACGGCGTCGATGAGGTCGGGCGTGGCCGCCTCGAACGGCGGCAGGGCGAGGAGACCGTGCAGGTCCGCGACGGTGTCGAGGACGAAGCGCTGTTCGGCGAGCGGGGCGGTATAGGTCATGCGCGGCGGTTCCGAAGGACGGGCGTGACACCGCGCTTAGCAGGCGACGGCGACCTTGTCGCCGGTCAGGCGAGGCGCCGGCCGACCCAGACGACGCGGCCGATGACGGCGACGCTGGCGGGGTCGCAATTGTCCCAGCTCGGGTAAGCATCGTTATCGCTGCGGATCGTCAGCCGCCGCGTCGCCGGGTTCACGCTCAACCGCTTGACCAGCAGCGCATCGTCGGTGCGCAGCACATAGATGCCGTCGCGCAGGCGCTCGCGGTCGTCGCCGTCGACCAGGATGTGATCGCCGTCGGCCAGCGTCGGCAGCATCGAATCGCCTTCGACGCGGATGACCGACAGCGCCTCCGGCCGGCCGCTGGCGACGCTCCGCACCCATGTCGCCTGGAACGCCAGCGTGGCGAGCGGGTTTTCCGGCCCCGGATCGGCCCCGCTGCCGGCCGACGCCCCGATGTCGAGATGGGGGATGAGGACGTAATCGCCGATGGCCGAGGTCCCCGGCCGGACGGCGACGACACGGTCGCCGGCATCCTCCGGCCCGCCGAGCAGGCGTTCGGCAATGCCGAAGTGCGCGGCCAGCATCCGCCGGTCGTCCTCGCTCAGCCGCCGCGGCACCCCGCGCTTGACGAACTGCTGCACGTAAGTGGGGTTGCGTCCCAGCATCCGCGACAGCGAGGCATAGTCGTCGCCGCGCTCGGCGATCAGCGCGTCGAGCCGCTGGCGAATGGCAAGGCTGTCCATCGTGAACCTTTCCGTTCCTCTCATTAAAAACCTATAAACGTCGTTTTTTCCCTAGACTAGTAGGAAATGGCTGATCATGGTTTCCGCAGCAAACGAATCGGGAGGGCGAGACGATGGCCAGCTTGTTAATCGAAGTTGAACGATGCTTACAGAAGCGAAAGATTGCCGCATCGCGCTTCGGCCGGGAGGTTGCGCGCGATCCGCGCTTCGTCTTCGACCTGCGCCGCGGCCGGGAACCGCGGCCGCGGACGGCGGCGCGGGTGCTTGCCTTCATCGCCGCCGGAAGTCCCGAGGCGCGGTCGTGAAGCCACAGCTCGGCACCTCCCAGGCGCGCCTGGTCCGCGCGCTCGTCGCTCTTCTAACGCCCGAAAGTGAAGATATGCTGACGGCGGCACGGGAGCCCGGCGGCTTCGTTCTCGAAGCGATCGACACCGTGCCGTGGGCCACCTTGACCTTCGCCGGCGAGCACCACCGCCTCGTCTGCCACGTGCCGGCAGGCCGGCAGACGACGGTCGACAGCGACGCCCTGCACCTGCCCGGCGTGATGGTCGCGGTGCGATCGGCGGTGTGGCGCGTCGACGGCAGCGTCGCCCGGCTGACGCTCGATGTGCTGACGCTGCGTGATCCGTTAACCAATGTCCTGCGATGATCAGTCGCGGCGAGCGTAGGACTTTGACGATTTCGGATGGGCAAAGCTGATCGCTCGGAACAGCGACACGCCCGTAACGTTCACCCGCGATGCTGACCTTTGGCGACGCGGGCGACCCTGGCATCACGCGACGCCTGCGCGGCCGACACTGGCACTATTTCGCGCCCGACGGCCACCGCATCACCGCCCCCGACGCGGTCGCGCGCCTGAACCGGCTCGCGGTGCCGCCGGCGTACCGGCGGGTGTGGTTCAGCGCCGATCCCGACAGCCATCTGCAGGCGGTCGGTATCGACGCCAAGGGGCGGCGGCAGTACCGCTATCATCCCGACTTCCGCCAGGCGCGCGAGGCGCACAAGTACGACCGCTGCGCGCTCTTCGGGCGGGCGCTGCCCAAGATGCGCCGCGTCGTGGCGGCGGATATCGCCGTGCGCGGGCTCGGTCGGACGAAGATCCTGGCGGCCGTCGTCCGCCTGCTCGATTCCGGTCACATCCGCGTCGGCAACGACTGCTACGCCAGCGCCAACGACAGCTACGGTGCCACGACGCTGCTGACCGAGCACAGCCAGGTCCGCGGCGACAAGGTCAAGCTCGAATACCGCGGCAAGTCGGGCAAGATGCAGAGGGTCGTCATCGCCGACGCCAGCCTGGCGCGGATCGTCCGCCGCTGCCACGACCTGCCGGGCCAGGCGCTGTTCCAGTACGTTGGCGACGACGGCTGTCCGCACCGCATCGGCTCGTCCGACGTCAACGCCTATATCAAGGCGGCAATGGGCGACGACTTCTCGGCCAAGCACTTCCGCACCTGGGGCGCGAGCGTCATCGCGCTCGAGGCGATCCGCGACGGGGCCGAGACGTTGAAGGCGATGCTCGAACCCGTCGCCGCCGCGCTCGGCAACACGCCGGCGATCAGCCGCAGGAGCTATGTCCACCCGGCGCTGATCGCGGCGATGGGCGACGGCACCGCCGACGCGCTGCGCGCCATGACCCTGCCGCGCCCGATGAAGTACCTGACCCCGGTCGAGCGCGGCCTGATCGGCTTTCTCGAGAGCGCGCGCGCCTAGCGCAGCGTGATCTTCACCCCGCCGGCGCCTGCGCTCAGCTGCAGGCCCTTGGAGTTGGTGTGGAGCTCGAGGACGACGTCGTGGTCGTTCTTCAGCTTGAGCGCGCCCTCGCCCTTGACCAGCGTCGCCGACGCATCGAGCTTGGAGAAGGTGCCGGGGAAGTCCTCGACCGACTTCAGGTTGTAGACGGTGCCGTAGCCGCGGACCTTCGACCCGCCGATGTCGCCGATCGAGATGCCGCCGATCTTGAACGGATAGCTCTTGTGGTGGAAGTGCAGCACCCCGCCGCCGGTGTTGCCGCCGATCAGGAAGCCGAACTGCGCCTCGTCGATGGTGACGGTGCCCGAGGGGACCATCGGCCCGGCGGCGGCGGGGACGGCGAGCCCGGTCGCGGCGGCGAGGGCGGTGGCGATGAGCAGGTGGCGCATGGGGGTTCCTCCGCAAAGCGATGCCGCGCCAACGTTCCGGCGAAGGTTCGGTGCCGCACGGCGATGCGGGCGCGGAAGCGGGCACGTCTCTCCGCGGGGAGGCAGCACAGTGCAGCCGCGAGGGAGGGTTTAGCGGGAACGCGCGGTGGCGCGCACGAACCCCTCGACTCGCCGCACGATCCTCCCCGCTCGCGGGGAGGTGGCGCGAAGCGCCGGAGGGGGCGGTGCGAAGGACCGGCGATCTCCCGCACCAACCCCCCTCCGTCAGCCTGCGGCTGCCACCTCCCCGCGACGCGGGGTTCAGCCCAGCCGGGCGAGCGCCGCGCGCAGGCGCTCGGCCTCGGCGGCACGGGCGGCGTGGTCGGCGCGGGCCTTGTCCACCGCCTCCGGCTTGGCCCGCTCGAAGAAGCCGGGCGAGGCGAGGCGGCCGGCGAGCGCGTCGCGTTCCTTCTCGGCGGCGGCGGCGTTCTTCTCCAGCCGGGCGCGTTCGGCGGCGAGGTCGATGACGCCTTCCAGCGGGATCGACACCACCGCCTCGCCGCTGACCACCTGCATCCGCGCGCCGTCGGCGGCGTCGGCAGGGACCAGCCGCGCCAGTCGTTCGATTGCGCTGACGTTTGCGTCGAACCGGGCAGCCGTCGCCGGCCCGGCGTTTGCGACGCTGAAGCTTAGCTTCGCGCCCGGCGGGATGTTGAGCTCGTTCCGCGCCGACCGCACCTCGGTGACGAGGTCGATCAGCCAATCGATGTCGGCCGCCGCCTCGGCATCGACCAGCGCCGTGTCGGTCACCGGCCAGGCTGCGACGATCAGGTCGTGGTCGCGCTTGCCGAGCTTGTGCCACAGCTCCTCGGTCAGAAACGGCATCACCGGGTGGAGCATGACGAGGATCTGGTCGAGCGCCCAGCCGGCGACGGCCCGCGTCTCGGCGGCGACGCCCTCGTCCGCCCCCTCGGCCAGCAGCGGCTTCACCAGCTCCAGGTACCAGTCGCAGAAGCGGTTCCAGGCGAAGGCGTAGATCACCTCCGCATATTGGTCGAAGCGGAAGGCGGCGACCGCGGCGTCGAGCGCGCCCGCCGTCTGCACCACCTCGCCGACGATCCAGCGGTTGACCGGCGCGGTCGCCGGCGGCGGCGTGGCGCTCGTGCTGCCGCTGATGCCGTTCGACTGGGCGAACCGCGCCGCGTTCCATAGCTTGGTCGCGAAGTTGCGGTAGCCCTCGACGCGCTTCTCGTCGAGCTTGATGTCGCGCCCCTGGCTCTCCATCGCCGTCAGCGTGAAGCGCAGCGCGTCGGCGCCGTAGCGGTCGATCAGCGCCAGCGGGTCGACGGTGTTGCCGCGCGACTTGGACATCTTCTGCCCCTTCGCGTCGCGGACGAGGCCGTGGCAGTAGACGGTCGAGAACGGCGCTTCGCCGGTGAAGTGGATGCCCTGCATCATCATCCGGGCGACCCAGAAGAAGATGATGTCGAACCCGGTGACGAGGACGTCGGTGGGGTAGTATCTCGATACCCGCGCGTCGCCGATTTCCTTGTAGTCGCCCGCTCCCCCCTTTTCCCCGTCATCCCCGCGAACGCGGGGACCCATCTCCTTGAGCTGCGGGAGATGGGTCCCCGCGTTCGCGGGGATGACGGCGTTGCGCTTCCCCCCCGTCCACCCCAGCGTCGCGAACGGCCACAGCGCGGAGGAGAACCACGTGTCGAGGACGTCATCGTCCCGTCGCAGCGCCACGCCCGCGCCGGCGAGCGCCTGTGCCTCGGCCTCGCTCGCCGCGACAAACAGCGCGCCGTCCGGCCCGTACCACGCCGGGATCCGTTGCCCCCAC
>JAFARM010000308.1 GCA_019245455.1 Sphingomonadaceae bacterium
ATCGCCGAGCCGGTGGCGCCGACCGCCGCGGCGGCCCCGCGGGCGACGATCGTCACGCCGGCCGCGCCGATGCCGTCGGCCAAGCGGCGTGAGCGGGCGCGCCAGCCGACGCTCGACCTGGGCGACGTCTACACACTGCCGATGCTCGACCTGCTCAAGGCACCGCCGAAGGGGCCGGCGGCCAAGATCGACCGCGCCGGGCTCGAACAGAACGCGCGCCTGCTCGAAAGCGTGCTCGACGACTTCGGCGTTAAGGGGCGCATCGGCGACGTCCGCCCCGGCCCCGTCGTCACCATGTACGAGCTCGAGCCCGCGCCGGGGCTGAAGGCGAGCCGCGTCATCGGCCTGTCGGACGACATCGCCCGCTCGATGAGCGCGGTTTCCGCCCGCGTCGCCGTCGTGCCGGGGCGCAACGTCATCGGCATCGAGCTGCCCAATGCCAACCGGCAGATGGTGACGCTGAGCGAGCTGCTCGCCAGCGCGCGCTTCGAGGACCAGCAGGCCGCGCTCCCCCTCGTCCTCGGCAAGGACATCAGCGGCGAACCCGTCATCGCCGACCTGTCGCCGATGCCCCACCTGTTGATCGCCGGCACGACGGGGTCGGGCAAGTCGGTCGGATTGAACTGCATGATCCTGTCGCTGCTCTACCGGCTGACACCGGCGCAGTGCCGGATGATCATGATCGACCCCAAGATGCTGGAACTCAGCGTCTACGACCGCATCCCGCACCTGCTCAGCCCCGTCGTCACCGAGCCGCCCAAGGCGATCCGCGCGCTCAAATGGGCGGTCGAGCAGATGGAGGACCGCTATCGGATGATGGCGACGATCAACGTCCGCTCGCTGTCGGGCTTCAACCAGCGCGTCCGTGAGGCGAAGGCGAGCGGCAAGCCCTTTGTCCGCAAGGTCCACACCGGCTATGACGACGACGGCGTCGCGGTGTACGAGACGGAAACGCTCGACTACGATACCCTGCCGCTGATCGTCGTCGTCGTCGACGAACTCGCCGACCTGATGATGACCGCGGGGAAGGAGGTCGAGTTCCTCATCCAGCGCCTCGCGCAGAAGGCGCGGGCGGCGGGCATCCACCTGATCATGGCGACGCAGCGCCCGTCGGTCGACGTCATCACCGGCGTCATCAAGGCCAACCTGCCCACCCGCATCAGCTTCTCGGTGACGTCGAAGATCGACAGCCGCACCATCCTCGGCGAGCAGGGGGCCGAGCAGCTGCTCGGCAAGGGCGATATGCTCTATATGCCCGGCGGCAAGCAGGTGATCCGCGTCCACGGCCCCTTCGTCAGCGACGAGGAGGTCGAGGCGGTCGCCGACTACTGCCGCAGCCAGGGCCGCCCGGACTATGTCGACGCCGTCACCGAGGAACCGGCCGAAGGCGATGGCGGGTTCGGGCTCGACCTCGGCGATGCCGGCGGCGGCGAGGAGGCGGAGACCTACCGCCGCGCGATCCAGATCGTCGCCGAGAGCCGCAAGGCGTCGACCAGCTACCTCCAGCGCCAGCTCCGCGTCGGCTACAACAATGCCGCACGCCTGATCGAGCGGATGGAGAAGGACGGCTACGTCGGCGCCGCCGACCACGTCGGCAGGCGCGAGGTGCTGATCGAGGCGGATGGGACGCGGGTGTAGGTGTCGGTTGATCTGATACCCGCCGACGTGCGCGCGATGTGGGAGGTGCACGAGTGGAAGCACGCCTGCGCGATCCTTGCAGCCGACTTCCCAAACGAGTGGCGCGACCTGATTGCGTTGCTGCGCGAGTTCCGGCTGCGGCGCAGCTGGATCACCGTCGGCGGCGGCAACCGCTCGCTCGTCTCGCGCGCGATCGACGGCTTTCTCTACGATCGGGGGTGGAGCGAACGTCAGTTCGCCACGCTGGTCCGCGTCGATGCGGTCGAGTTCCCGTCGCCGACGCACAAGGTCGATTGCTTCAAGAACCGCGTCGCGCTCGAGATCGAATGGAACAACAAGAATCCGTTTTTTGACCGCGACCTGAACAACTTCAGACTGTTGTTCGACCTTCGAGCCGCCTCGGTCGGCATCATCATCACCCGCGCTGACGAACTCCGGACGATCTTCTCTGCCTTGGGCCGCGCTGCCTCGTTCGGCGAATCGACGACGCACATGGGCAAGCTGCTGCCGCGCGTCCTCGGCGGCGGCGGGGGCGGCTGTCCGCTGCTTGTCCTTGGAATCACGCGAGCGCTATATGTCGACGATGAGTGATCCCGCACTTGCCACCCATCTCGACATGGCCCGGCGACTGCGTGGGCGACGCTTTCCAACGATCCTCGCCGATCCGCCGTGGCAGTTCGTCAATCGCACCGGCAAGATGGCACCAGAGCATAAGCGGCTCAGCCGCTATGGCACGATGACCCTCGCCGAGATTGCGGCGCTGCCCGTCGTTGACCATGCTGCGGACACGGCCCACTTATACCTCTGGGTACCGAACGCGCTTCTGCTCGAAGGCCTCGCCGTGATGGCCGCCTGGGGGTTCGCTTACAAGTCGAACATTGTCTGGCACAAGGTTCGCAAGGATGGCGGCCCGGACGGGCGCGGCGTTGGGTTCTACTTCCGCAACGTGACCGAACTCGTGTTATTTGGCGTGCGCGGGCGAAACGTACGAACGCTCGCGCCCGGACGGCGGCAGGTCAACATCATTAAATCGCGGAAACGCGAGCACAGCCGCAAGCCCGACGAGCTGTACGATCTCGTCGAAGCGTGTAGTACCGGACCCTACCTAGAACTCTTCGCCCGCGGCTCGCGGCCGGGCTGGGCGACCTGGGGCGAGCAGGCCGACGATTACGCGCCCTCCTGGCCGACCTACGCCAATCACTCGCAGGCGGCGGCGATCGCTGCCGAATAGTCCCTTGCCCCTGACGTAGCGTCATCGGCTACGACTCGGGGCATGACGACGCTATCGATCACCGAGGTCTGCCGGCGTACCGGGCTTTCCGCCCGCGCGCTCCGCTTCTACGAGGCGCGCGGGCTGGTCGCGGCGCAGCGCACGGCCGCCGGGCAGCGGCGCTATGGCGTGCGCGAAGTCGCGCGGCTGCACAACGTCACCGCGCTCAAGCGCGCCGGCTTCAGCCTGGCGCAGATCGCGGCGCTGACGGGCCACGCGTGGCTCGACCTCGACCGGCTGCTCGCCGCCCAGATCGCCGACCTGACGGCGCGGCGCGGCGCAATCGACGCCGCGCTCACCGGGCTGCGCGCGGCCGAACGGCGGCTGGCCGCGGGCGAGGTGCTCGACCTCGACACCTTGTGCACGCTGATCAAGCAGGGAGAGACGACGATGACGACCGAGGAACAGTGGCAGAAGGTCGCCGACCGCTATTTCACGCCCGAGGAACAGGCGCGCTGGCGGGCGAAGATCGCCGACGTGCCGGTCGGCTTCGATCAGGCCGCGTACCAGGCGCAGTGGGCCGACCTCGGCAGCCGTATCGCCGCCGACCTGCCGCTGGACCCGGCGTCGGACAAGGCGCAGGCCTATCTCGCCGAGTGGAACGACCTGCTGAAACCGTTCAACATGGCTGCCGACGCGCGGATGAAGACGATGGCTGTCGAGCTCTACGACCGCATGGACGAATGGTCGAACGAGGCGTCGCCGGGCTTCGGCAAGCCGGTGTGGGAGTTCATCAAGGCGGCGGCGGTGGCGCGGGGTTGAGCGCCAGCCACTCGGCGGGGGTGCGGACCGCCAGGGCGGGAAACAGCGCGCGCAGATGTGCGGTGTTGAAGGTGACGATCGTGTTTGCCCCGTACACGACGCCGGTGCGACCGATCAGATAGTCGTACAGCCGGGCACCGATGCCGACATCGGCGAAGGCTTCAACGGCGGAGACGGTCTGCTCCGCGTTCATCGCAACGGTCGTCGACAGCGACTGGATCGTTCTCAGACCTTCGACCGCTCGGCGGGGATCGAGACCGTATGGTTGCGGGCCCCCGCGCCGCGTCAGAGTCGAATAGGCCTCGGCGTAGCTGTGGGCTGCGACCAGAAGCGGCGGCAGATCGCCGGCATTGATGAAGGCCATCGCATCGGCATGGCTGGAATGGTGATCGACGATCGCTGCGACGATGATGTTGAAATCGACCAGGATCAATCCCGAATGCCTTTGCGCTGTTCGTCGATCGAGGCCTGCACACTCTCGACCGTGATATGCGGCCCCCCTAACGCCACCAGGATGCGGCCGACGCGCTTCATGCCCGGCGGCACGTCCTCGGGCAGGGGACGCGGCGGGATGTAATTCTGCAGCGCCTGTTCAACGATTGCCGTCGCCGTCGCCCCGGTCTGGCGAACGAGTTCATCGAGCCGCTGACGCGCCCTTTCGGAACGGATGTTCACCTGAGCGGGGCGGACGCGGGCCATACCTCTATGTATAGCCAGCGCGCTCGATGGTCTAGCCAACTACCGCGTCGGCACCGGCGTTTCCCCCGAATAGTCGTAGAAGCCGCGCTTCGTCTTGCGGCCGAACCAGCCGGCTTCGACATACTTCACCAGCAGCGGGGCGGGGCGGTACTTGGGGTCGCCGGTCGCCTCCTGCATGACGCGCATGATCGACAGCAGCGTATCGAGCCCGACGAAGTCCGCCAGCGTCAGCGGCCCCATCGGGTGGTTGGCGCCGAGCTTCAGCCCGGCGTCGATGTCCGTGACGCTGCCGACGCCCTCGCCCAGTGCAAAGATCGCCTCGTTCATCATCGGGCAGAGCACGCGGTTGACGACGAACGCCGGCGCGTCGGCGGCCTCGACCGCGGTCTTGCCGAGCCGGGCGGCGAAGGCGTGCATCGCCGCGGCGGTTTCGTCCGACGTGGCGAGGCCGCGGATGATCTCGACGAGGGCCATCAGCGGCACGGGGTTGAAGAAGTGGACACCGACGAAGCGGTCGGGGCGGTCGGTCGCGCTTCCCAGCCGGGTGATCGAGATTGACGAGGTGTTGGTGGCGACGAGCGCGTGCGGCGCGAGGTGCGGGCAGAGCCCGGCGAAGATCGTCGCCTTGACCGCCTCGTTCTCGGTCGCCGCCTCGATGACAAGGTCGCACGCGGCGAAGCGGGCGGTGTCGGTGGTCAGGGCGATGCGGGCCAGCGCAGGCTCGACGGCGCTCGCCTCGACCGTTCCCTTCTTGACGGCGCGCGCGAGGTTCGCCGCGATCGTCGCCTTCGCCGCCTCGGCGCGGTCCATCGCCACGTCGGACAGGATAACGTCATAGCCGGCGAGCGCCGCGACATGGGCGATGCCGTTTCCCATCAGTCCCGCGCCGATGACGCCGATCGTCTGCATTGTGCCTGTCCCTCCACTCGCCCGCAGCCTTAGCGGCTGGAGCTTCGCCCGCCTAGGCGGGCGCCTGCCGCGCCGCGACCTCGGCAATGGCGGCGCGGACGGCGGGCAGGCGCTTGGCATAGATCGCCTCGACCGTCGCCCGCACCTCGGGCCGTGCGGTCGCGGGCGTGCCCCCGGCGAGCGGCTCGGGGTCGTACTCGAGGCCGAGCTGGACCGCCTCCGCCACGTCGCGGCCGTGCGTTTCGGCGATCAGGCGAAAGGCGAAGTCGATGCCGCTGGTGACGCCGCCGGCGGTGATGCGGTTGCGGTCGATGACCGTCCGCTCGGGCACCCAGGTCGCGCCGAACGCCGCCAGCTGGTCGCCCCACGCCCAGTGGCAGCCGGCGCGGTAGCCGGTCAGCAGCCCGGCCGCGGCGAGCACCAGCGACCCCGTGCACACGCTCGTGACGTAGCGCGCGCCGGCCGCCTGCGCCCGCAGCCAGTCGAGCACCGCCGCGTCGCGCATCAGCGGCGTCGTGCCGTAGCCGCCCGGCACGCAGACGATGTCGAGCGGCGGGCAGTCGGCCAGCGTCACCGTCGGCACCAGCGCCAGCCCGCAGTCGGACATGACGGGATCGAGCGTCGTGGCCGCGAAGTGCAGCTGCGCGCCGGGCATCCGCGACAGCACCTGCGCTGGGCCCGTCAGGTCGAGCTGGGTGATGTCGGGGAAGAGGAGGAAGCCGATGGATGTCGCGGTCATGACTTTCACCCTGTTTCACCCGTCATGCTGGCGAAGGCCAGCATCCACGTTGGTGCGAGACCCGAGGCCAGGCGTCTCGCACGACCGTGGATGCTGGCCTTCGCCAGCATGACCCGCGTCCTCGTTCAGGCGACGTACGCCATCCCCAGCGCTTCCGCCACCGCCTGGTGGCGGATCTTGCCGGCCATCACGTTCAATCCGGCCGCCAGGTGCGGGTCGGCGGCCATCGCCCCCTCCGCGCCCATCTTCGCCAGCCTGAGCGCGAAAGGCAGCGTCGCGTTGTTGAGCGCGAAGGTCGACGTCCGCGCCACCGCGCCGGGCATATTGGCGACGCAGTAATGGATGATGCCGTCGATCGTGTAGACCGGGTCCTGGTGCGTCGTCGCGTGGCTCGTTTCGAAACAGCCGCCCTGGTCGATGGCGATGTCGACCAGCACCGACCCGCGCTTCATCAGCTTCAGCATATCGCGCGTGACGAGCTTGGGGGCGGCGGCACCGGGGATCAGCACCGCGCCGATGACGACATGGGCGGAGGCGACCGCCGCCTCGATCGCCGCCTTCGAACTGAACACGGTCTTGACCCGGCCTTCGAACATCTCGTCGATCTCGGCCAAGCGGACGGTCGAGATGTCGTAGATGGTGACGTCGGCGCGCAGGCCCACCGCCATCTGCGCCGCGTTGACGCCGCTGACGCCGCCGCCCAGGATCGCGACACGGCCCGGTGCCACGCCGGGGACGCCGCCCAAGAGGATACCGCGGCCGCCCTGCTCCTTCTCCAGGTAATGGGCGCCGACCTGGACCGCCATGCGCCCCGCGACCTCCGACATCGGGCGCAGCAGCGGCAGACCGCCGTTGCGGTCGGTCACGGTCTCATAAGCGATGCACGTCGCGCCGCTGGCGATCAGCGCCTTGGCCTGCTCGGGGTCGGGGGCGAGGTGGAGGTAGGTGAACAGCACCTGCCCCGGGCGCAGCATCGCGCACTCGTTGAGCTGTGGCTCCTTGACCTTGACGATCATATCGGCGGTGGCGAACACCTCCGCCGCGGTCGCGGCGATCCGCGCGCCGGCCGCGACATAATCGTCGTCGGTGAAGTCGATGCCGCATCCCGCCTGCGTCTCGACCGTTACCGTATGGCCGCTGGCGGTCAGTTCGGCGACCGACGGCGGCGTCAGGCCGACGCGATACTCGTGAATCTTGATTTCCCTGGGGACACCGACGTGCATCGTTCTCTGGCCCTTGCTGATGACTGTGTCGCGCTATAGCCGGGTCTGCTGCCGGCCGCCACGTTGCGGCGCAACATCGGGCGTGGTAGCGGGCGCGCACTGGCTTAGCAGGGGCAGACGCCGCTTGATCCCGATTCGCCGATCGCCCGCCCCGTCCCGCGGCGCACGTCGCGCGCGATGATCCCGCGATGAACGAGGTCGTCACCCCCGCGGCCGCCGCGCCCACCGCCGACGCCCGGCCGGAGGTCGCGCTGGCCGGCGCGCCGCACGTCGCCGACCACGTCCGCGACAGTTTCGCCAAGCTTGCCATCGGTGCGGTGGGCGTCGTCTTCGGCGACATCGGCACCAGTCCGCTCTATGCGATGAAGCAGGTGTTCGTCGGCCAGCACCCGCTCGCCGTCGACCGGCTTCACATCTTCGGCGTCGTCAGCCTGATCTTCTGGACGATGATCATGGTGGTGACGGTCAAGTATGTCTTCATCGTCATGCGCGCCGACAACCGCGGCGAGGGCGGGTCGATGTCGCTCCTCGCCCTCATCTCGCGCTTGTCGCCAGGTGCTGGCCGATCGCGCTACCTCGTCCTGCTCGGCGTGCTGGCGACGGCGCTGTTCTTCGGCGACGCGATCATCACCCCGGCGATCTCGGTGCTGTCGGCGGTCGAGGGGCTCGAGGTCGTCCAGTCGGGGCTGGCGCGGATCGTCCTGCCGCTGGCGATCGCGATCCTGATCGGCCTGTTCCTGATCCAGGCGCGCGGCACGGCCAAGGTCGGCGCGCTGTTCGGGCCGGTCATGCTGTTCTACTTCGCCGTCATTGCCGTGCTCGGCGTGATGCAGCTGGTCCGCAACCCGGCGATCCTCCTCGCTTTGTCGCCGCACTGGGCGGTGCTGTTCTTCGCCGCCGATCCGATGCTCGCCTTCCTCGCGCTGGGGTCGGTGGTGCTGGCGGTGACGGGGGCGGAGGCGCTGTATGCCGACATGGGCCATTTCGGGCGGCGGCCGATCGCGGTGTCGTGGCTGTACCTCGTCCTGCCGGCGCTGATGCTCGGCTATCTCGGTCAGGGCGCGATGATGCTCGGCAACCCGGCGACGGCGCAGAACCCGTTCTACCTGATGGCCCCCGACGCGCTGCGCCTGCCGCTCGTCGTGCTGGCGACCGTCGCCACCGTCATCGCCAGCCAGGCGGTGATCTCAGGCGCGTTCTCGGTGGCGCAGCAGTCGGTGCAGCTGGGTTTCCTGCCGCGGCTGAAGATCGTTCACACCAGCGCCCGGTCGGCGGGGCAGATCTACATCCCGATGATCAACTGGACGCTCTTGATCCTTGTCATCCTCCTCGTCCTCGGCTTCCGCACCTCGGACAATCTCGCCGCCGCCTACGGCATCGCGGTCACCGGCACGATGCTCATCACGACGATGATGATGGCGGTCCTGGTGCTGACCATCTGGCGCTGGCCGCGGTGGTGGGCGGTGCCGCTGCTCGGCCTGCTGCTGGTCATCGACGCGGCGTATTTCGCGTCGAACATGACCAAGATTCCCGACGGCGGCTGGTTCCCGCTGCTGGTGGGGGCGATCGCCTTCACCCTGCTGACGACGTGGGCGCGCGGGCGGCACCTGATGATGCTCCGCCTCCGCGAGAGCGCGATGCCGATCGAGGTGTTCATCAAGTCCGCCGCGACCGCCGCCACCCGCGTCCAGGGCACGGCGGTGTTCATGACGAGCTCGCCCGAAGGCGTGCCGCACGCGCTGCTCCACAACCTCAAGCACAACAAGGTGCTCCACGACCGCGTCCTGATCCTGACGGTCGTCATCGACGAGGTGCCGTTCGTCGACTTGGAGGACCGGATGGAGGTGCGGCCGCTCGGCTCCAACTTCTACCGCATGATCGTCCGCTTCGGCTTCATGCAGGAAATCGACATTCCGGCGACGCTGAAGATGGTTGAAAACTGCGGCCCGAAGATCAAGATGATGGACACCAGCTTCTTCCTCGCCCGCCAGACGCTGCTCGCCAGCGACCGGCCGGGCATGGCGATCTGGCGCGAGCGCATCTTCGCCTGGATGCTGTCGAACAGCGAAAGCGCGATGGAGTTCTTCAAGCTGCCGACCAACCGCGTCGTCGAACTGGGGTCGCAGGTCGAGATCTGAGGCCGGCTCACCGGCGCGGGCACGCCGCTCGTCGTGACGCCGCAACGATTGGAAAGCGGCGCGCCGCGCAATCGCGGGAAAAGTCCGGGCATGGCGACACCCGTCGCCGCGCGCCTGCGGGCGCTTCCCGTTGGCGCCCACTCGACGTGAAGGACCATCATCATGTTGAAACGCGTAACCATCGCCGCGCTGCCGGCGCTGCTCCTCGCCGCCCCGGCACTGGCCGGCAGCACCGCTTCGGGCAGCTCGACGTCGTCGATCACCCGCAGCGGCAGCGGCGTCGTCATCACGACGTCGACGACCGGCAACGGCACGTCGCACGGCACGGCGTCGGCCGGCGGGATCACGGGTTCGGTGACGACGACGGGCACCGGCAACGGCGGGTTCACCGCCGGCCAGACGCCGCCGCCGTTCCCGACCTTCCCGCTATGGTGGCCGCACTTCGCCATCCTGGGCGGCTTCTAGTCCGACGGGGGCGCTCCGTGCCTGGCTGGCCCCGGCCCGGAGCGCCATGCCTCAGTTGTGCCGGTCGGCGTAGATCGCGCGGCTGTTGGCGTTTTCCTGTTGGTTAAGCGCGCGCTGGTCGGCCTTGGTGATGTGGCCACCGTCGTTGCGCGCCATCAGCCGCTCCTCGCTGCGGATGCGGCGGTCGTCGGCGCGCAGGCTGTGCGCCTCGGCCGCGGTCAGCTGGCCGTCGCGCCGGCCGGCGGCGATGCGGTCGCCCTGATTCTCGAGCCGGCCGTTGACCTCGGCGCGGCGCGGATGGCTCGCGCGCCAGCCGGCGGCATCGGCGGCGGTGGCAGTGAGCGCCGTGACGGCGGTCACGGCAAGAATAAGCGTGCGCATGAACATCTCCTGAACAGTACCGAAGCGAAGTCTTCGGTACAGACCCAAGGTCTGATGCAGTTACGCGCGAGTCCCGCCCGGTCCCCCGCGCTCAATTACGACGGACGACAAGCCCCGCTATCCAGCCGGCGAGTAGCGCGAGGACGACGGCGACCAGTCCGTACAGCAGCCCGTTCTTCTGCGCTGCAACATAGACCCAGCGTTCGAAGCCGCTCTTGTCGATGGTGATCGGCGTCGCCGCGCGCGCGATGACCTTGCCGTGGCGGATCAGGTAGATCTCCGCCGTGTACGCCCCGACCGGGACGGCGGAGGGGATGGCGATGCGCGCCTGGTAGAGGACGTTCTCGGTGATGCCGATCCGCCCCTCCTGCTCGCTCCACAGCCCGCTGCGGCGGCGGAGGTCGACCAGGCCGCGGGTGAACGCGGCGACCTGGGCGGTGTCGTCGCTCGTCGGCGACAACTGGAGATAGTCGAGGCCGATCTCCCAGATCGACGCGGTGCGCTCGTCGACCAGGCTCTTGATCGGGGCCGAGGTCGCGACGGCGTAGAACCCCGGCGCGGTTTCGAAATGCACGCTGTCGGTGTTGATCCAGATGCCGGCGACCCGCGCCTTCTTGCGGAGCGTGATCGGCTGCGCCGGCCCGCGGACGACGATCGCCAGGCCGGGACGCTCGTCGGGCACCGCGCCGCGCGGGTACTGGATCGCGCCGAACACGAGCAGTTCGGCCCCCTTGAACGTGTAGATGATGTCGATCCGGTTCTGGCTGATGTCGGTGATCAGGCGCACCGGGGCGACCGCCGCCGCCGGCGTGCCGGCGATCAGGGCCAGCACGAGGATCAGCGCCCGAATCACGCCGGGCCGAACACCGAGAACAGCTCGGCCGGGCGCAGCGCCAGCCCGATCGCCAGCCGCCCGGCGACGCCGAGCAGGATCAGCGCCAGACCCAGCCGCAGCCGCACCGGCGACACGCGCTGCGCCGCGCGCACCCCGAGCTGCGCGCCGATGACCCCGCCGATCAGCAGCAGCCCGGCCAGGATGATGTCGACCGTGTGCGAATCGACCGAATGGAGCAGCGTCGTCGCCGCGGTGACGAAGATGATCTGGAACAGCGAGGTGCCGAGCACGCTGCTCGTCGACATCCCGAGCAGGTAGATCATCGCCGGCACCATGATGAAGCCGCCGCCGACCCCCAGGCTGACGGTCAGCAGGCCGACGATCGCCCCCAGCAGGAAGGGCGCGAGCGGGGAGATGTAGATGCCCGACTTGTAGAAGCGCGTCTTCCACGGCAGCGCGGCGATCAGCGGGTTGTGCGCATGGAGGCGCGCCGGCTTCGCGCCCTTCGCCGTCCGCCGCATCGTCAGGACCGACTCGCGCAGCATCAGCCCGCCGACGGTGCCGAGAAGCAGGACGTAGACGAGGTTGATGGTGATATCGATCTGGCCGAGCTGCTGCAGCCAGGCGAACAGCACCGAGCCCAGGCCTGCGCCGACGAAGCCGCCGGCGACGAGGACCGCGCCCATCTTGAGATCGACGCCGCCCCGCCGCCAGTAGGCGAGCGCGCCCGACACGCTCGCGCCCGTGATCTGCGTCGCCGACGACGCCACCGCGACGGCGGGCGGGATGCCGTAGAAGATCAGCAGCGGCGTCGTCAGGAAGCCGCCGCCGACGCCGAACATCCCCGACAGGAAGCCGACCAGCGCGCCAAGACCGACGATGACCAGCCAGTTGACCGACAGCTCGGCGATGGGGAGGTAGAGGGTCACGGCTGCCGGTTTAGCCGCGCCGGCGGGTCGAGGCGACCCCGTTCTCCGCCGATGGCGCGATGCACTCCCCTCCCGCTTGCGGGAGGGGTCGGGGGTGGGCACAGCCGCGCCGGACGTGCGACTCCCCACCCCCACCCCCTCCCGCAAGCGGGAGGGGAGCCAGGAGAACCCCGATGAAGCTCTACTTCACCCCCGGCGCGTGCAGCCTCGCCGATCACATCGCCCTTCACGAGGCGGGGATCGCCTTCGACCACGAGAAGGTCGACCTCCGTGCCCACCGGACCGAGAGCGGCGGCGACTATTACGCCGTCAATCCCAAGGGCTATGTCCCAGCGCTCGTCCTCGACTCGGGCGAGGTGCTGAGCGAGAACATCGCCATCCTCGACTGGATCACGCACCAGAACGCCGCGCTGAAGCCCGGCGGCGCGCTCGGCCACACGCGGCACCTCGAGGCGCTGGCGTTCATCTCGACCGAGGTGCACAAGAGCTTCAAGCCCTTCTTCGCCGGTGCGGGCGAGGAGGACAAGGCCAAGGCGGCGGCGCTGATCGGCAGACGCCTCGATTATCTCGCGGGCGCGATGGCCGGCGACTTCCTGTTTGGCGATCAGGTCAGCGCCGCCGACTGCTACCTGTTCGTCATGCTGACCTGGGCGGACAAGTTCGGCGTCGCGGTGCCCGAGCGGCTGGCGGCGTTCAAGCAGCGGATGATGGCGCGGGAGGCGGTCAGGACGGCGATGACGCACGAGGGGCTGGTGTAGCGATCGCCGCCGCACGCCGCTCATGCTGAGCTTGTCGATCCACGACGGCAAAGTCCGCTCATGCTGAGCCTGTCGAAGCACGCACGAACTGTTCAGCGTGCTTCGACAAGCTCAGCAGGAGCGGGTCGGTCTATTGATGCAGCTCGCGCTAATCATCCTCGTCGTCGAAGCCGACGAGGTCGAGCGCCCGCGCGCGCATCTGGCGGGTCTGGCACCAGTGGACCAGCGCCTCCTCGCGGCCGTGCGTCACCCACACCTCCGACGGCGCGAGCTCGACGCAGGTCGCGGTCAGCTCGTCCCAGTCGGCGTGGTCGGAAACGATCAGCGGCAGCTCGACCATCCGCTGCACCGCGCGCTGGCGGACGCGCATCCACCCGCTCGCCATCGCCGTGACAGGGTCGGGCAGGCGGCGGCTCCACCGATCGTTGAGCGCCGACGGCGGGGCGATCACCACCGCCCCCTTCAGCTCGGCCGCCTTCAGCCCCGTCGCCGGGCGCAGCGCGCCGAGGTCGACGCCGAGCGCGACGTAGAGGTCGCACAGCCGCTGCACCGCGCCGTGGAGGTAGATCGGCGCGTCGTGGCCGCTCGCGCGTAGCTCGGCGATGACCCGCTGGGCCTTGCCGAGCGCATAGGCCCCGACGAGCACGCAGCGATCGGGATTCGCAGCGAGCGTGGTGGTGATCTTGACGACCTCGCCCGCCGCTTCCGGGTGGCGGAAGACCGGCAGGCCGAACGTCGCCTCGGTGACGAAGACGTCGCACGGCACCGGCTCGAACGCGGCGCAGGTCGGGTCGCGGCGGCGCTTGTAGTCGCCCGAGACGACGATCCGCTCGCCGGCGTGATCAAGGACGATCTGCGCCGAGCCCAGCACGTGCCCCGCCGGAACGAAGGTCGCGGTGACGTCGCCGATCCGCACGCTTTCGCCGTACGCCGCCGCCTGCCCGTTCTGCTCGCCATAGCGCACGCCCATGATCGCCAGCGTCTCAGCGGTGGCAAGCACATGGCCGTGACCGCCGCGCGCATGGTCGGCGTGGCCGTGGGTGACGAGTGCGCGGTCCTTGGGCCGCGACGGGTCGATCCAGAAGTCGCCGGGCGCGACGTAGATGCCCTCGGGGAAGGGCTGGAGCCAGGAACCGAGGGTCATCGCCGCGATATGGGGCCGTGCCTATATCGGGCGCAATGGACCTGCCCGCCCCCCTCGCCCAATGGTTCGCGTCACGCGGCTGGGCCGTGCGCCGGCATCAGCGCGAGATGCTGGCCGCGGCCCGCGCCGGCGAGCACGCGCTGCTCGTCGCGCCGACGGGGTCGGGGAAGACGCTGTCGGGGTTCCTGCCGAGCCTCGCCGGGCTGATCGAGACGCCGGCCGAGGGGCTGCACACCGTCTATGTCTCGCCGCTGAAGGCGCTCGCCGTCGACGTCCAGCGCAACCTGCTGACGCCGATCCGGGAGATGGGGCTCGACATCGCCGTCGAGACGCGCACCGGCGACACGCCCGCCGATCGCAAGGCGCGGCAGCGGGCGCGGCCGCCGCAGATGCTGCTGACGACGCCTGAATCGCTGTCGCTGCTCATCAGCTATCCCGACGCCGCGCGGATGCTCGGCGGCCTCAAGGCGGTGATCGTCGACGAGGTCCACGCCTTCGCCACGACCAAGCGCGGCGACATCCTCAACCTCGCCATGAGCCGCCTGCAGGCGATCAGCCCGGGGCTGCGCCGCGTTGGCCTCAGCGCCACCATCGCCGACCCGGAGGCGTACCAGGGCTGGCTCGCGCCGCACGCCGACGCGTCCGCCGTGCGGCTGGTTCAGGGCGATCCCGGCGCCGAGCCGGTGATCGACATCCTGGTTCCCGACGGGCGCATCCCCTGGTCGGGGCACAACGGGCGCTACGCCGCGCGGCGCGTCATCGAGCTGATCGCCGCGCACAGGCTGACCATCGTCTTCGTCAACACCCGCGCCGTCGCCGAGCTGATCTTCCGCGACCTGTGGGCGGAGAACGACGACGCGCTGCCGATCGGCATCCACCATGGCTCGCTGTCGCCCGAGGCGCGGCGCAAGGTCGAGGGCGCGATGGCCTCGGGCAAGCTGCGGGCGATCGTGGCGACGGCGAGCCTCGACCTCGGCATCGACTGGGGCGACGTCGACTTGGTCGTGCAGATGGGGGCACCCAAGGGCTCGTCCCGCCTGCTGCAGCGCGTCGGCCGTGCCAACCACCGCATGGACGAGCCGTCGGCGGCGGTGATCGTGCCGGGCAATCGGTTCGAATATCTGGAGAGCCTCGCCGCTCGCGATGCCGTCGAGGCGCACGAGCTTGACGTCGATACCTTCCGCCCAGGTGGCCTCGACGTTTTGGCGCAGCACGTCATGGCCTGCGCCTGCGCCGCGCCGTTTGCCGCCGACGACCTGTTCGCCGAGGTGCGGTCGAGCGCCCCCTACGCCGGGCTGCCGCGCGTCGAGTTCGACCGCACGCTCGCCTTCATCGAATCGGGTGGCTACGCGCTCAGGGCCTATGACAAGTACCGCCGCCTGACCCAGGGGCCGGGCGGGCTGTACCGCGTCAGCCACCCGACGATGGCGGTGCAGCACCGGCTGAATGCCGGCACCATTGTCGAAGCGGCGGCGCTAAACGTCGTCTACGGCGGCAAGGGCCGGCGCGGGCGCAGCTTCGGCAAGGTCGAGGAGTGGTTCGCGAGC
Source organism: Sphingomonadaceae bacterium (assembly GCA_019245455.1). Taxonomy (GTDB): domain Bacteria; phylum Pseudomonadota; class Alphaproteobacteria; order Sphingomonadales; family Sphingomonadaceae; genus Polymorphobacter_B. Next base: position 15,438 of record JAFARM010000308.1, read on the forward strand.
CAGCTCCGCGTCGGTGACAGCTTCATGTTTGCAGGCCAGGTGCTCGAGGTGACGGGGTTCGACGGGCCCGACCTCTACGTCAAGCTGTCGCGCGGCGACCCCCGGGTCCCGACCTATGTCGGCGGGCGGATGCCGCTGTCGACCAACCTCGCCCGCCGCGTCCGCGGCCTGTTCAACAGTCCCGACCGCTGGGGCGAGATGCCGGCGGACGTCTGCGAATGGCTCGACTATCAGCAGCGGCGGTCGAGCCTGCCGGGCATGGACGACCTCCTCGTCGAGACCTTCCCCGACGGTGAGCGGCAGTTCATGGTCGCCTACGGCTTCGCCGGGCGGAACGCGCACCAGACGCTGGGGATGCTGCTCACCCAGCGCATGGAGAAAGCGGGGCTGGGCCCGATGGGCTTCGTCGGCAGCGACTATATGGTCGCCACCTGGAGCCTGCACCCGGTCGTCGAACCGAAGCCGCTGTTCAGCCCCGACGTGTTCGAGGACGAGCTGGCGCAGTGGATCAGCGATTCGCCGTTCCTGCGCCGCGCCTTCCGCGAGGTGGCGGTGATCGCGGGCCTCATCGACCGCGTCCATCCGGGGCAGCACAAGACGGGCAAGCAGGTCACCTTCTCGTCCGACCTGATCTACGACGTGCTCCGCCGGCACGAGCCTGACCACCTGCTGCTCAGCGCCGCCTGGGCCGATGCGCGGGCGAAGATCACCGACATCGGGCGGCTGGCGGGCCTCCTCGAGCTGTCGCAGACGCGGCTCGTCCACCGCGCGCTCGACCGGGTGTCGCCGCTCGCCGTGCCGGTGCTGCTCGAGGTCGGCAAGGAACGGGTGTTCGGCGCGGTCGACGAGGCGCTGCTGGCCGAGGCGGACGCGCTGGCGCGGGAGGCGATGCGGTTGGACTAGCCGCAGCGCGGCGGCGAGCGGCGCGCACGCCGCAGGCGCGCACAGCAGCGAGCCGACTCGCGCAAGGCCGGTCGGCGGGTCGGCGACGCCGAACCCGTCCGACGGCGCGGCTTTGCCGCGACGGTGCCCTCGTCCCGTGCAGGCGAGGCCCGCGCCCCCTCCGTCGCGCTGCGCGCGCCACCTCCCCCCGAGGGGGAGGACCTAAGATCCTCCCCCACCGGGGGAGGTGGCGCGGAGCGCCGGAGGGGGCCGGCTGCACCACCCCCACCCCGGCCCTCCCCGCTCTACGGCGCTACGCGCCGTGGGGGGAGGGAGAAGGAAGGTTGCTCGCGCCGTCCGCACCGCTATACCCGCCCCATGTCCGTTGCCCTTTCGTTCGCCGGCGAAACCTTCGTGCCGCAGCCGTGCGGGGCGCTGTTCTGGCCGGCGCGGGGAACGCTACTGCTCGCCGACCTGCACCTCGAGAAGGCGAGCTTCTACGGCGTTCATGGCCAGTTCCTGCCGCCCTACGACAGCATCGACACACTGACCTGCCTGATCGACGCGGTCGAGGCGACGGGGGCGACTCGCGTCGTCTGCCTGGGCGACAGCTTCCACGACACCGGCGGCGCGGCGCGGCTGCCCGACGGCGCGCTGGCGGCGCTCCGGCGGCTGACGCATGATCTCGACTGGCTGTGGCTGACGGGCAACCACGACGACGGCAGCGCCGGGGTGCTCGGCGGGCGCGTCGCGGTGGAGGCGTCGGTCGCCGGCATCGCGCTGCGGCACGAGGCGGTCGCCGGCGACCCCACGCCGGAGATCAGCGGCCACTTCCACCCCAAGCTGCGCCTGACGCTGCGCGGGCGGCGCGTCGTCCGGCGCTGTTTCGCCTGCACGCCGACGAAGCTGGTGCTGCCGGCCTATGGGGCGCTGACCGGCGGGCTCGACGTCGCCGACCCCGTGTTCGCCCGTACGCTCGGCCGTCCGCTGGCGGCGTTCGTCGCCACGCCGGAGCGGCTTCTGCGCTTTCCCGTGTCGGCGTGAAGATGAACCGCCGGTAACGGCAAGTGAACTGAAAACAACGACTTGCGATCGCAAGTGATCGTCGCCGGCGCGGGCG
>JAFARM010000134.1 GCA_019245455.1 Sphingomonadaceae bacterium
CCTTCGAGCCCCAGCCGTGAAACTCGATCGTCCCCATCTGCACGCAGTTGAGCAGACCCTCGGGCGAGTCGACGTAGAGATAGGCCTCGGTGTGGCCATCGCTCTCGGCGATGTCGACGTGGTGGACCGCGTCGGAGAATATCCCGCTGTCGTGCTTCTGGAAGAAGCACGTCTTGGCCCGGCCCTGCGGACAGCGGACGAGGCTGATCGGGCGGTCGCCGGTCGTTTCCAGCATTACGTCGGCGACGGTCGCGTAATAATCGACGAGCGCGCCCTTGGTCAGGCCGAGCTCGGGGAAGACGAGGCGGTCGGGACTGGTGACGCGGATGCCGTGGCGGTCGGGGGTCAGGGGTGCCTTCTTCTCCTGTCCCTTCTTGTCATCCCGGCGAAAGTCGGGACCCATCTCCTCAAGCGTCCGGAGATGGGTCCCCGCTTTCGCGGGGATGACCGGGGGAGTTTTCGCGCCTGCACCCGCGCTCGCACCCTCATGTGACGAAGTCGCCACCTCCGCCACCACGTCCGCCGCCACCTTGTCCTCGCGCAGGCCGAGAAAGCTTGCGTGCCGCACCGATCCGTCGGCGGTGAACTCGGCGAAGGCGACCTCCGCCACCAGCTCGGGCCGGACGAACGTCGCTCCGCGCCGCGCCGCCGCATCGAGCTTGCCGGCGAACGGTGAGCGATCGACCTTCAGCGCCGCCAGCTTCGCGCTCAGCGTCTCGAGCGTGCGGTCGTCGAAGCCGGTGCCGACGCGCCCGACGTAGCGCAGCCCGCCCGCCTCCTGCACCCCCAGCAGCAGCGAGGCGAAGCCGCGGCCCTTGTCCGACTTCGACCAGCCGCCGATGACGAACTCTTGGGCGAGCGTGCACTTGGCCTTGAGCCAGCCGCCCGACCGGCCGGGGCGCGAGCGGCCGTCGGCGCGCTTGCTGACGACCCCCTCATACCCCTCGGCGCAGAGGGCGGCGAACATCGCCTCGCCGCCGCCACGGACGTGCTCGGAATAGTGGAGCGGCGGCGACGCGCCGTCGAGCAGCCGGGCCAGCCGCGCCTTGCGCTCGGTAAGCGGCAGGTCGGCCAGGTTTTCGCCGTCCAACTCGAGCAGGTCGAAGACGAAATACCGGAGCGCGCCCCCGCCCTTCAGCGTCGCCTGAAGCGCCGAGAAATTCGGCTTGCCCGCGGCGTCGAGCGCGACAATCTCGCCGTCGAGCAGGGCGCTCGCGCACGGCAGCGCGGCGCAGGCGGCGGGGACGCTCCCGAACTTCGCCGTCCAGTCGAGCCCGCTGCGGCTGTAGGCGACCGCCCGGCCCCCGCCGACGGCGACCAGCGCGCGGTAGCCGTCGTACTTGGTCTCGTGCAGCCAGTCGCTCCCCGTCGGCGGCCGGTCGACGAGGGTGGCGAGCTGGGGGGAGCGGAAGGGGGGTGGCGTGCTCTCCTCCCGCTTGCGGGAGGGGTTGGGGGTAGGCGGGTGAACCTTCCGCCGCGGCTTCTGATTGTCATCCCCGCGGAAGCGGGGACCCATCTCCTCAGGCGACGGGAGATGGGTCCCCGCGTTCGCGGGGATGACAGGCTGAGGGTTTGGAGGCCCAGCCCCCGCGCGCGCCGACGCTTTTCGGCGACCGCCCACCCCCGGCCCCTCCCGTTCCGGGAGGGGAGTCGCTTCCGTGCCCGCCGGCGCTTTGCGACCGCGGCCGCTACCCGACGCTTTCGAGTGGCCCGCAGGCTTCTGCTTCGCGAGCGTCGCCTCCCCCGCCGCGATCGCCGCCATGCTCCGCCCGCTGGCGATGCTCGCGTCGAAGTCGAGGTCCACCCCGGTCGCAAACTCGTCGGCGATTTTGCCGAGCAGCCAGTTCTCCGCCTTGCCCCCCTCGGGCTTCAGGCGGATCAGCACCCACTTCCCCTTCATCCGCTCGCCGGTCAGCGTGAAGTGGAGCTTGCCCTTGCGCATCCCCTCGCGCGGGTCGGCCTCGTTGGTCCACGTGCCCCTGTCCCACAGCATGACCGTGCCGCCGCCATACTCGCCCTTGGGAATCGTGCCCTCGAAGCTGGCGTAGTCGAGTGGATGGTCCTCGGTGCGCACGGCCAGCCGCTTGACCGCGGGGTCGGTCGACGGCGGCTTGGTCACCGCCCACGACAGGAGCACGCCGTCGAGCTCGAGGCGGAAGTCCCAGTGCAGGCGCGTGGCGGCGTGCTTCTGGACGATGAAGCTGTTGCCGGCGGGTGTTGCCGTGCCGCCGGCGGGTTCGGCGGTGCGGGAGAAATCGCGCTTGGCGGCATAGGTGGCGAGCTTGTCCTTCGCCTGCGGGGCTGCCGCCCCCTCGCCCGCCTTCGCGGGAGAGGGAGGGGCCCGCTCGCCTCTTCGGCGAGTGGGAGGGAGAGGGCTCTTCGCGCTGGCGTCGGGTCCACCCTCTCCCGCCGCGCTGGCGCGCGAGTCGCCTCTCCCGCCGGCGGGAGAGGAGGCCTTCACGCCCGCCGCGCCGGCGCGCTCTTGGCCGCAGGTGCCGCCTTCGCCGCCGGCTTGGCGGGCGCCGCCTTCGCAAGCGCCTTCGCCGCCGTCTTCCGCGGGCGCGGCGTCACCTCGGGCGGCGCGGGGGCCGGCGTCCCGCCGCCCTTCTCGATCGACGCCTTCAGCGCGGCCATCAGGTCGATGACGTTCGACGCCTTGGGCGCGGGCGCATTGTCCTCCACCTCCACCGGCTTCTTGCCGCGCTTGGCGTCGATCAGGGCGCGCAGCGCGTCCTCGTAGCGGTCGTGGAACTTGCCCGGCTCGAACTTCGCCGTCCGCTTGTCGATCAGCGCGGTGGCCAGCTCCATCAGCTCGGGCTGCGCCCCGCCTTCGGGGATCGAGCGGAAGAAGCCGCTCGCCTTGTTGACCTCGTCCTCGTAGCGCAGCGTCTCCAGCACCATGCCGCGCCCGCACGGCTTCAGGCTGACGAGATATTCGTGGCCGCGCATCGCGAGCTGGCCGAGCCCGACCTTCTTCGCGGCTTTGAGCGCGTCGCGGATGACGCAGAACGCCTCCTCCGCCAGCTCGTCCTTCGGCACGACGAAATAGGGCTTCTCGAAATAGATCGGGTCGATCTCGCCGGCGTCGACGAACTGGGTCAGCTCGAGCGTCTTCTTCGACTCGAGCTTGACCCCCTCGATCTCCTCGTCGGTCAGCGTGACGTACTTGCCCTTCTCGACCTCATAGCCCTTGACGATATCGTCGGGCTCGACCGGGCCGATGCCGGGTACCGTCTTCTCGTACTTGATGCGCTTGCCCGTCGGCTCGTGGATCTGGTTGAGCGCGATCGTCCCCGCCGAGCGCGTCGCGGAGTAGAGTTCGACCGGGATCGAGACCAGTGCCAGGCGCAGCTGTCCCGACCAATAGGCGCGTGCCGGCATCGGCGTGTCCCTGCAGGTGGCACTCCGTCAACTTTTCGTGACGGCACTCGTTCCGCCGTCGATTCGGGGGGCGTGAACGGCTCCGGTGCGTTAGGCAAGGGCATGAAGCGCATCTGGCTCGTCCTCAACACCAAGAGCGGCTCGACGTCGGCCGAGATCGTCCGCGACTTCGAGACGGCGTGTGCCGGTTACGACATCGTCGGGCGCACCGACTTCCGCGGCGATCCCCTGCCCGACGCGGCGGCGCTCGACGCAGCGGGGGCCGACACGCTCGTCGTCTTCGGTGGCGACGGCACGATCAACGCCGCGACGTGCAAGGTCGACGACTGGGGCGGCACGGCGCTGATCCTGCCCGGCGGGACGATGAACGGGCTGGCCAAGGCGCTGCACGGCGCGTTGACGTGGGACGCCATCCTGGAGCGCGCCGCGACCGCCCCCGCGCACCCAGTGCCGGTCGCCGTCTGCGGCGAGCACCGGGCGATGGTCGGCGTCATTATGGGTCCGGCGGCCGACTGGTTCCGGGCGCGCGAGGCGGTCCGCCACGGCGCGTGGAGCCGGCTCGGCCGGGCGCTGCGCTTCGCCGCGCGCAAGACCTTCGCCCGCACCATCCGCGTCGCCGGCGACGGGCCGCACGCCGGGCGGCACCGCGCCGTCATCGTCACGCCGCTGGCCGACGGGCTGGAGGTCGCCTCGGTCAGCACCGCGTCTTGGCTCGCCGCCGCCCGGCTCGGGATCGAGTGGCTGGTCGGCGACTGGCGGCAGGGGAGCGACGTCCACGTCAGCCACGCCCCCGAGGTGACGTGCACCTCGTCGCGCCCCGTCACCGTCCTGTTCGACGGCGAGCCCGCCAGCCTGCCGAGTCCGGTGACCGTCCGCGCCGGCACGACGCGCCTGCGCTTCATCGCCACGCGCGAGGCGGCGGAGGGGGCATGACCGTCCGCCTGTTCCACGTCAGCGACCTGCACTTCGGCACCGAGGACCGCGGCGCGCTCGCCTGGTTCGCCGCCGCGGTCGCCGCCGAGGCGCCCGACGCCGTCGTCATGACCGGCGACCTGACGGCGAGCGCGCGCCGGCGCGAGTTCACCGCCGCCTGCCGCTACCTCGTCGGCCTGGGGGCGCCGGTGACGGTCGAGCTCGGCAACCACGATATGCCGATGTGGAACCTGTGGGAGCGTTTCACCGACCCCTACCGCCGCTTCACCAATCTCGAGCGGACGGTCGAGCGGCCGCTGGCGCTGCCCGGCGTCGCCGTCGTGCCGCTGCGGACCGCGACGCGCGCGCAGCTGCGGTCGAACTGGGCCGAGGGCGTGGTGCGGCGGCACCGGCTCGCCGAGACGGTCGCGGCGCTGGCGGCGGTGCCGGCCGCGACGATGCGCCTCGTCGCCTGCCACCATCCGCTCGGTGGCGAGGGCGTGCGTCACGCGACCCGCGGCGGGCGCCGGGCGCTGGCGGCGCTGGCGGAGGCCGGGGTGACGGCGGTGCTCAGCGGCCATACCCACGAGCCGTTCGACATCGTCGTCGCCGGCGTGCGTCTGATCGGCGCGGGCACCCTGTCGGAGCGGACCCGCCGTTCGCGCCCGTCGTTCAACCGCCTGACGATCGCCGGGGCCGACCTGGCGGTTGAGGTGGCGACAATGGAGTGAGTGGCGTGGCGGAGTTGAAGGCAGGCGACAAGGTCGAGTGGGACTCGAGCGGCGGCCACAGCAAGGGCAAGGTCGTCAAGAAGCTGACCAGCCCGACCCAGATCAAGGGCCACAAGGTCGCCGCGTCGAAGGACAACCCCGAGTATCTCGTCAAAAGCGACAAGGGCGGCGAGGCGGCGCACAAGCCGTCGGCGCTGAAGAAGGGCAAGTGAGCACGCCCGACCTGACGCCGCCTGCCGCCGTCGCGGCGGCGGCGAAGAAGGGGTTGGAACTGCGCGAGAAGTTCGGCCGCGGCGGCACCG
>JAFARM010000195.1 GCA_019245455.1 Sphingomonadaceae bacterium
GGCGGAGCACTTCCTCGAGGATGCGGATGCGCGTCTTGCTCGACGAGTCGGGCAGCCGCTTGGCGATCTGGTCGAGCGCGAACTTGACGAGGCCACCGGTGAGCGGATCGATCGGCACCTCAGGCGGCGATGCCGAGGTCCGCCAGCATCCGCTCGCCTTGGGCGACGCACAGCTCCAGACGTTCGATCAGCCGGCGGGTCTTGGCGGCCTCGACGTCCATCGCCGCCGCGACCTCGGCGATCAGGCGAAGCTCCGCGTCGTCGGCGAGCGCCGCGTCGCGGTCGGCCAGAACCGAGGTCAGCATGGTCATCGCCGTCTCCGCAACCATAGGGTCAAGTCTGCCGCCTCCCCGCCTTCTCGTCCAGCCCCGAGACGCCCTCGCGCCGGGCGAGTTCCGCGCGCAGGTCGTCGAAGCTGAGGCCGGCGTCGGCCAGCAGGACGGCGAGGTGGAAGATGAGGTCGGTCGCCTCGCCGACCAGCGCGGCGCGGTCGTCAGCAACCGCGGCGATGACCGTCTCGACCGCCTCCTCGCCGAGCTTCTGCGCGATCTTGGCGCGGCCCTTGGCGGTCAGCCTCGCCACGTACGACGCCGCCGGGTCGCCGCCGCGCCGCGCGACGACGGTGGCGAGCAGGCGGTCGAAGGCGTCGCCGCGCCCCTCCGCGCCCGGCCCCTCCGCGCTCATGCGCGCACCGTCAGCCCGGCGGCCGCGAGCGCGGCCTTGGCCTCGCCGACGGTCGCCTCGCCGAAGTGGAAGATCGAGGCGGCGAGGACGGCCGACGCGTGCCCCTCGACGACGCCGGGCGGGAGGTCGGCGACGCTCCCCACCCCGCCCGAGGCGACGACCGGCACCGGCACGGCGTCGGCGACGGCGCGGGTCAGGTCGAGGTCGTAGCCGCATTTGGTGCCGTCGCGGTCCATGCTCGTCAGCAGGATCTCGCCCGCGCCGAGGCGTGCCGCGTCGATGCAGTATTGCACGGCGTCGATGCCGGTCGCGCGCCGGCCGCCGTGGGTGAACACCTCCCAGCGCCCGGGGGACACGGCCTTGGCGTCGACGGCGACGGTGATGCACTGCTCGCCGAAGTGGCGCGACAGCTCACCGATCAGTTCGGGCCGGGCGACGGCGGCCGAGTTGACGCCGACCTTGTCGGCTCCAGCGAGCAGCAGCGCGCGGACGTCGTCGACGGTGCGGACCCCGCCGCCGACGGTCAGCGGCATGAAGCACACGCTCGCCGTCTTGCGGACGATGTCGAGGAGGATGCCGCGGTCCTCGTGCGTCGCGGTGATGTCGAGGAAGACGAGCTCGTCGGCCCCGGCGGCGTCATAGGCGCGCGCCGCCTCGACCGGATCGCCGGCGTCCGTCAGCCGGGTGAAGTTGACGCCCTTGACGACGCGCCCGCCGGCGACGTCGAGGCAGGGGATGACGCGGACGGCAAGGGTCATCGGCCTCGCTCGTCGCCAGATGGGGCGCGGCAGGTTGCTCCGATCGCCGCCGTGCGCTCTTCCTCGTCATCCCCGCGCAAGCGGGGACCCATCTCCCGAGGCCTGAGGAGATGGGTCCCCGCTTGCGCGGGGATGACGGGTAAGGTGCAGATCACGCCGCCACCTCGGACCCCGCGCCGTTCGCGGCCAGCAACGCGTCGCCCAGCGCGATCCGCCCGTCGTACAGCGCCCGCCCCACGACCACGCCGGCGATGTTCGCGTGCGCCCTGAGCGCGGTCAGGTCGCTGAGCCCGGCGACGCCGCCGCTGGCGATGACGGGGAGCGTCGTCGCGTGCGCCAGCGCCGCGGTGGCCGCGACATTGACCCCCTTCAGCAGCCCGTCGCGGCCGACGTCGGTGAACAGCACGGCGGCGACGCCGGCGTCCTCGAAGCGGCGGGCGAGGTCGGCGATCGGCGTCGTCGAGACCTCCGCCCAGCCGCGGGTGGCTACGAAGCCGCCGCGCGCGTCGACGGCGACGACGATCCGCCCGGGCGCGGCGGCCGCCGCCGCGCGGACCAGCGCCGGGTCCTCGAGCGCCGCGGTCCCCAGCACGACGCGGGCGACGCCGCGCGCCAGCCAGCCTTCAATCGCCGCGCGGCTGCGGATGCCGCCGCCGACCTGCACCGCGCCGGGGAAGGCGGCGACGACGCGCTCGACGGCGGCGGCGTTGACGCCGGCACCGGCAAAGGCCCCGTCGAGGTCGACGACGTGGAGCGCCGTCGCGCCGGCCTCGGCGAAGGCAAGCGCCTGCGCTGCGGGGTCGTCGCCGTAGACGGTGGCGCGCGCCATGTCGCCCTCGGCGAGGCGGACGACCTTGCTGCCCTTGAGGTCGATCGCCGGCCAGACGGTGAAGCCATGGCTTGCCGCGCGGGCACCAGTCGGCTCCGGACCGCTCGGCGTTGCCGCGCCCGCGCCGTTCGACGCCGCGCCACGTTCGACTCCGCCGCTCACGGCCGCCACCCCAGGAACCCGCGCAGGACCGACAGGCCGAACGCCTGGCTTTTTTCCGGGTGGAACTGGACGCCCAGGATGTTGTCGCGGCCGACGATCGCGGCGATTTCGCCGCCGTGGTCGGTCGCCGCGACCGTGTCGGCGGGATCGGCGACGGCCAGTCGGTAGCTGTGGACGAAATAGGCGCGCTGCCCGCGCGGAACGCCGCTCAGCGCCGCATGGTCGCGGGCGAAGGCGACCGTGTTCCATCCCATGTGCGGCACCTTGAGCGCCTGGTCCGCGGGGGCGAGCCGCTCGACCGCGCCGCCGATCCAGCCGAGGCCGGGGTGGACGCCGTGCTCGCGCCCCTCGTCGGCGAGCAGCTGCATCCCGACGCAGATGCCGAGGAAGGGCACTGCCCGCTGCCGCACGGCGACCGTCAGCGCATCGAGCACGCCGGGCGCCGCCTTCAGCGCACCGATGCACTGGGCGAAGGCGCCGACCCCGGGCAGGACGAGCCGGTCAGCTGCCCGGATCGCCGCCGGGCTGCCGGAGACGGTGATCGTCGCCTCGACTCCCGCCGCGACGCGCAGCGCGTTCTCGACCGAGCACAGATTGCCGGCGCCATAGTCGATGACGACGACGTGGTCAGGCATGGGCGGCCGGACCCGGGTGCGCCGTCTCCCTCCCCCCCGGTGAGCGCAGCGAACCGAGAGCGGGGAGGGACGTGGGGGTTTTCGTGCGAGGGGCCGCGGCCTGGTGGGTCGCGCGGTTCCCCCACCCCGGCCCTCCCCGCTCTCTGGCGCTCCGCGCCAGGGGGGGAGGGAGAAGGAAGGGAGGCACGCGGTTGCCCGCTACTTTCCGGCGGCGGCGCGGGAGGCGGAAGGTGCCGTCGCTGGGTCGCTCCTCGCGCTCCGATGCTTCCCACCGAGGCGGCGGGAGAAGGGCCGCGCTCACCCCAGCGTCCCCTTGGTCGACGGCACGCTGTCCGCCTTGCGCGGGTCGAGCGCGACCGCCGTGCGCAATGCCCGCGCGAGCCCCTTGAAGCAGCTCTCGACGATGTGGTGGTTGTTGACCCCGTACAGCGTCTCGACGTGAAGCGTGATGCCCGCCGCCCCGGCGAAGGCGGCGAACCATTCCTTGAACAGCTCGGTGTCCATCTCGCCCAGCCGCGGCTGGCTGAACGCCGTCTTCCACACGAGGTACGGCCGGCCGGAGATGTCGAGCGCGACGCGGGTCAGCGTCTCGTCCATCGGAACGAGGGCGTCACCGTAGCGGGTGATGCCGCGCCGGTCGCCAAGCGCCCTGCGCACCGCCTCGCCGATGGCGATGCCGCTGTCCTCGGTGGTGTGATGGGCGTCGATGTGGAGGTCGCCCTCAACGCTCACGTCGAGGTCGATCAGCGAATGGCGCGACAGCTGCTCGAGCATATGGTCGAGAAAGCCGATGCCGGTCGCGACGCGGTAGGTGCCCGTGCCGTCGAGGTCGAGCGTGACCGCGACCTTGGTCTCGGTCGTGTCGCGGGTGACGGTGGCGGTGCGGGGCATGGCGACGCGTTAGGAGATATACGAAGGTGCGGCAAGCCGGCCAGCACACCAGACTTGACAGACCTAACTACAATGATTCATAGGCTGCGCTAGCCCGCGCCTGAAGGCGCGGGCGCTTGATTCGTAAGGATCTCATTCATGGCATCTCTGGCACGAGCGGTGCTCCCCGTTGATCGGGCGAGCTTGTGGCCGGCTGGGCACCGGCCGTTGGAGGACATCCGTGCCGAACTATTTGCCCTGATCAAGGCGCGCTCGTTCCGAACCGGCAGGTTCACTTTGTCGTCGGGTGAGACGAGCGAAATATACTTCAATATGAAGCAAACAATGATGCACCCCCGTGGTGCCGAGCTTTGTGCGCGAGCCTTGCTGCACGTCGTCCGGGGGCTGCGTGCCGAATACGTGAGTGGTCTCGAGATGGGGGCGGTACCGGTTATCGGGTCAATGGCAGCGATCAGCTCTTCCGAAGGCGATCCGCTGGCGACGACGTTCGTGCGCAAACAAGCCAAGAGTCATGGCACCAAGGAGGTTATTGAGGGGCTTGGACCGGGTGAAAGCCTCAATGGTCACCGTGTAGTGGTCATCGACGACGTTTCGACCTCGGGCAAATCAATTCTTCAGGCGATCGAAGGCGTTCGGGCCGCCGGGGGAGTGGTCGAAGACGCAGCCTGCCTCGTCAACCGCGCCGAAGGCGGTGACGCTCTGTTAGCAGCTCATGGTGTCATGCTCCACGCAGTGTTCAGCGTCGATGAGTTCCTCGCCTAGCCTGGAGTTGCTGGCGGCCGAACTGCACGACCTTGACGATTCGTCGTCGCTCTACCCGCTTGCAGCCGGAATTCGGCGCGTAGGGGAGGCGCAGAAAAGAGGCGATCTGATCCTGATCGCGGCAACGCTGAACGGGCTAGCCGCGGAACTCGACGGCGAAGCGCTGACAGAGGGCGAATGGGACGCAGTTCGCAATGTTGCCGCCAGCCTCGCCGATCTGGTGACCCGAGGATTCACTGCCGCCGGCCTGGCGCGATTGGGCGCGAGTTGGTCAGAGCGCACGTCCCCGCCGCTACCTAACTAGCCGCCGCACATCGCAGATCCGGCGGCGTCGCCTCGGCCACCAGCAGCGCCACCGCCTCGGCCAGCGGCAGAACACGCTGCTCGCCGCCGCCCAGCGGTCGCAGCGCGACCGTCCCCTCCTCCGCCTCGCGCCTTCCGACGACGAGCAGGTAGGGGACGTGGGCGAGGCTGTGTTCGCGCACCTTGTAGGTGATCTTCTCGTTCCGGACGTCGGTGTCGACGCGCAGGCCCGCCGCCGTCAGCCTGGCCGCGACCTTGCCGGCATAGGCGTCGGCGTCGGACACGATCGTCGCCACCACCGCCTGCACCGGCGCCAGCCAGGCGGGCAAGCGCCCGGCATAGTGCTCGATCAGGATGCCGATGAAGCGTTCGTAGCTGCCGAAGATCGCGCGGTGGAGCATCACCGGCCGGTGGCGCGCGCCGTCCTCGCCGACATAGCTGGCATCCAGCCGCTCGGGCAGGACATAGTCGAGCTGGATCGTGCCGACCTGCCACGTCCGGCCGATGGCGTCGGTCAGGTGCCACTCGAGCTTGGGCGAGTAGAACGCCCCCTCGCCCGGCAGTTCTTCCCAGCCGTACTCGGGTCCGGCGCGGCCGGCGAGGCGGACCGCCTCCCGCAGGTCGCCCTCGGCCTTGTCCCACATTTCGTCGGTGCCGAAGCGCTTTTCGGGGCGCAGCGCCAGCTTGACCGCATAGCCGTCGAAGCCCAGGTCCTTGTAGACGCGGTCCGTCAGGTCGCAGAAGCGCCTCACCTCGTTGACGATCTGGTCCTCGCGGCAGAAGATGTGGCCGTCGTCCTGCGTCATCTGGCGGACGCGCATCAGCCCGTGAAGCGCGCCGTGCGGCTCGTTGCGATGGCAGCAGCCCTGTTCGGCCATCCTGAGCGGCAGGTCGCGGTAGCTCTTGATGCCCTGGCGGAAGATGAGGACGTGCGCCGGGCAGTTCATCGGCTTCAACGCCATCAGGTCGGCCTTGCCCGACAGGATCGGCGCGTCCTCGTCGACGCTCGGGATCTCGTCGGGGACGATGAACATATTCTCGCGGTACTTGCCCCAGTGGCCGCTCGCCTCCCACTGCCGTGCGTCCATCACCTGCGGGGTCTTGACCTCGACATAGCCGCCGGCGTCGATCCGGCGGCGCATATACGCCTCCAGCTGACGCCAGATCATGTAGCCCTTGGGGTGCCAGAAGACGCTGCCGTGCGCCTCCGCCTGCAGGTGGAACAGGTCCATGTCCTGGCCGATGCGGCGGTGGTCGCGCTTGGCCGCCTCTTCGAGCATCGTCAGGTGGGCGTCGAGCTGCTTCTTGTTGAGCCACCCGGTGCCGTAAATGCGGCTGAGCATCGCGTTGTTCTGGTCGCCGCGCCAATAGGCCCCGCTGACCCGCGTCAGCTTGAAGGCGTTCGGGTCGAGCTTTCCCGTCGACGGCAGGTGCGGCCCGCGGCACAGGTCGAGCCAGGCGTTCTCGCCGCGGCCAGCCTTGTAGACGGTCAGCGGCTCGCCGTCGGGCAGTTCGGCCGCCCACTCCGCCTTGAACGTCTCGCCGTGCGCCTTGAAGTGCGCGATCAGCCGGTCGCGCGGCCATTCCTCGCGCACCAGCGGCGCGTCGGCGGCGATGATGCGGCGCATCTCGGCCTCGATTCGAGGCAGGTCGTCCTCGGTGAACGGGCGGTCCTTGGGCGCGAAGTCGTAGTAGAAGCCGTCGTCCGTCGCCGGACCGAAGGTGATCTGCGTTCCCGGAAACAGGTGCTGCACCGCCTCGGCCAGCACGTGGGCATAGTCGTGGCGGGCGAGGTCGAGCGCGACGCCCTCGTCCTTCGCCGTGACCAGCGCCAGCGTCGCGTCGCGCTTCAGCGGCCGCGACAGGTCGACAAGGTCGCCGTCGACACGCGCGGCGAGCGCCGCCTTCGCCAGCCCCGGCCCGATCGCCGCGGCGACGTCGGCCGCGGTGGTGCCGCGCGCGGCCTCGCGCACGGAACCGTCGGGCAGCGTCAGGTGGATCGTATCGGACATAGCGCCGTCGGGTTGGGCAAAGCGGTGCGCGAAGTCAACCGTCGGCAGACCACGGGCCAGGCATCGCCGCGGCCGATCCCTCGTCATCCCCGCTCCTCGCTGCAGTGACCAGGGCGGACGTTTCCTGTCGCCGGCAGGGCGTGTGGTGGTCTAGCCTGCGCCCCCTGCCGGAGATCAGCCACGTCCGTCACCCTGCCCCCCGACCTGTCACGGCGGTCGCTGCTCGCCGGCGGCGCGG
>JAFARM010000251.1 GCA_019245455.1 Sphingomonadaceae bacterium
CCAGCGTGCTCGACGATCCCGCGTGGCTCGACAGGCTGGAGAAGGGCAAGAAGGACCACGCGAAGGCGCGGACCGCGTGGCAGTCGGAGGTCGATACGATCACTCGCCAGAACGCGGTCTATGATGCGGCGGTCGCCAAGCTCCAGGAGCGCATAGAGGCGACCGTCGCCGCGGAAGCCGGCGCGGTCGCGCGCCAGCACGAGGCGCGTCTCGCTTTTGCCAATGCCGCCCATGCTTCGCTGGTCGACGAGCTGAGGTCGCGGTTCACGGACCTCTATCGCGACGTGATCGGCCCGTTGGAGGCGTTCATCGCCTTCCGCGACCCGGCGACCGGCGGCGGGGTGCGGTGGGAGGGCGTATATGGCCCGGCGGGCGTCCAAATCGACGACGCGGAAGCCAGCGCCTATCTCAAGTGGGAGTATGCCGGCTCCGGGCGCGCGACGATCGGCATTTACCCCGGCCCGGTGACGAAAAGCATCGGGCTCTTGGAGTTGCGCAAGGCGCTGATTGCATCCTTCGTCGAACGCGCGACGACGGGGCCGGCAGACACCGAAGGGCTAGAGGCTCCGCGACCGGCACTAGGCGGTCGCAACGCGGTGGCCGCTGGGCAAGGCGACGCTTCGCGGACGCTCGGACTATCGCCCCCAAACGTCGCCTCTTCGGCCATCCGCCGAGCCCGAGTCGAAGGGATTGGCCGCGTCGGGCGAGCATTCTTCACCGGCGTCCTAGGAGCATCTGATCATGGGTCCGTTGACGGCGGCGCGACTGTTCGTCGCCACCAAGCTGGCGCACCTTCTGGGCTTCGCACCGCCCGCAACAAAAGGGCAGAGCGGGGCAACGGGTCGCCGAACAACAGGGGTGGGCAACCGCCTGCGCCAGCTCGCGCAGTACCGGCCGAAGGCGCTTCGCGTCACCTCGACCAGCGTCCCCGCGCGAAGCGCGACCCTGCCCCTCTCGGCGGCCCGGCCGCAGCGCGGCGCGGCCGTCGCGGGGTTGAAGGCGTGCAGTGCCGGCGAGCAGCCGCCGCGCGCTCGAAACGCGCCGCTTGCGCCATCCGCGCCAGGCATCGCGACGCTGGCGAGGCACCAGCCGGCCGCCGACGCTGCCCTCTTATCGGCATGGGAGGCCGAGAAGGCATCTCGAGACGCTGCGCCGTCGCCAGTGACCGAAGAAGCACGCACGGCCGTGATGACCTCACTCCTGCCCTACCTGGGCAAGCACCAGTGGGCAACGGATGCGCTTGACCGCCTGATCTCGGCGGGGCCGTTCGGCCATCTTCGCCGGTCGCGGCCGTACCAACCGCCGGTCGCCCCCGCCGCCGACGGCGACGACAATGACGACGGCGACGACGATCTGACCTCCCCATTCCGCAATCGACCGAAAGGATGAGCACCTTGATCTACATTCTCGACCCGGAAGCGCGCGACCGCGTGGCGGCGCTCTATGCTCACGTCGGCGAGATCGTCGTGCTCATGGACGCGCACGCGGCTGAGGCAGCGAACATCGCTGGCCGTCGCGGGGCGCTGGCGGAGCTGCTCGACGCGACCGACCAGGCGAAGCCGGATGAGACGGTCAACGCCGCGGACGACCTCGCCGTCGCGCTCGCCGCCGATCCCAGCGTCGTGACGCGCAAGGGTTGGCTGGCACGCTTGAAGATCGGCCAGGCGACCGTCGCCGAAAGCCTTGCCGAGTGGCGCGGACGCCGCGACGTGCTCGTCAGGGCCATCGCGAAGGTCGAAGGCGAGGCCGCACAGAATGCGGAAGCAGTCGCGCAGCTCGAGGAGAGCCGGGTCGCGGCATGGGATGCGTTCTCGCTCGCGGCACGCGAGGCGATCGGTGCCGAAATCGTCGAGCGTTTCAGCGCCTTCTATGACGAGGCGTTCGCCCCGTTCGTAGCGCTATGGGCGATGGAGCGGACGCGCGCACCAGGACAGGTCAACTTCACTCCCGAGAGCACGCTTCTCGTCGACCGGCTCCGCGAAAACCGGGCGACCGGCGGCTACATCGCGGATTGGGAGCGGTTGTTTCCGAAGCCGGCCGAGACGCACCCGGCGGCAATCGAGGCGTTCTGCGCATGGCTCTCGGCATGAGCGCGGCTCCCATGGCGGCGGGAGCGCCGGGGACGGCCGACGAGGTCACCCTGTCAGTCGGCGGCAACACCATCGGGGGGTGGACCGACGTCGAGATCACGCGCGGCGCTGAGCACGCGCCGAACACCTTCGACGTCGGCTTGACCGCGCTCGGCCCCGACGGCGCGGTCACGGTCGCGCGGGCGGGCGACGCTTGTACGGTCGCGATCGGCGGCGACACGGTGGTCACCGGCTATGTCGACCGCGACGTGAATGAAGGTGACGCCGCATCGCACCGTTTGCGCATCATCGGCCGGGGAAAGTGCGCCGACCTGGTCGACTGCTCGGCGGAGCTGCCGAACGGGCAGGTCAGGGCCACAAGCGTGGTCGACCTCGCTATGCAGCTAGCGAAGCCCTATGGGATCGTTGTCGTTCTCGCCGCGGACACGGACGTCGGTCCGGCGGTGCCGGACACGAACCTCAATTTCGGCGAGACGCCTTACGATCTGATCGCCGGACTATCGCGCGCCGCGGGAGTGCTCGCCTATGAGAATGCCGGCGGTGACCTAGTCATTTCGACTGTCGGCAAAGTGAAGGCGGCGTCGGGTGCGGCCTACGGCCAGAACGTGCAGGCATGGTCGACCGTCAACGCGATGGACGAGCGCTATCAGACCTACGTCTGCACCCATAGTTCGATCGAGATATTGGGCGATGTTAGCGACGCCGGGTTCTTTTACGGCGAGCAGACGGACCCCGAGGTCAAGCGGCACCGCAAGCTCTTCATCGTGCAGCATGACGTCGCCGGGGCGGAAGGGGCCTTCGAGTTCACAAAGCGCAGGGCGATCTGGGAAGCAGCGCGGCGGCAGGGGCGGGGCACGCAGGTGCGCGTGACGGTCGATAGCTGGCGGGACAGCGCCGGCCGGCTGTGGGAGCCGAACACCCTCGTCCCGGTGGACGTGCCCGGCCTGCGGCTCGCCGAGAAGCTCCTGGTGCTATCGTCCGTCACCTACCGCCGCGACGACGCCGGCGGGACGACTGCGGACCTGTTCCTCATGCCTTCGGCGGCGTTCACGCCCGAGCCGATCGTCGTCCAGCCGATCAACACGACGACGGACCGTGGCCAGCTGCTTCCCCTCAATCCCTGATCATCGCCGGTAAGGGGAGTAGACCATGGCCGAGACACGCGTTGCCGTATCGATCATCGCTAACGACAAGACCGCGAAGGGCGTCATCAGCGCCCAGCGCAACCTGGATAAGCTGGCGAAGAGCGCCGGCGACGCCGCCGGCGGCGTCGACAGGCTCGGGACGTCGCGCGGGCAAGGCGTACTCAAATCTATGGCGCGGACCTTTAGCGTCGTCGAGAAGGCGTCGGACCGGGCGTTCGGCGGCTCCTCGCCGCTTACCGGTGCGATCGGCAGACTCGGCGTCATCAAGTCGGCGTCGGCGGCCGTCGGCGAGGGCTTGGGAGAGGCGGGCGTTGGTGCTGGCATTCTCAGCCGCGCCCTTGCCGCCGCCGGTACTGCCGCTGCGGCGGCCGCGGCAACGATCGCCGTGGTGGCGGCGGAGGGGTTCAAGCTCGACGGAAAGTTCACGAAGTCGACCGCCGCGCTCGGCCGTCTGTCCAACATGCTCGGCGTCTCGACCAAGGACCTGCAGGAGTTTCAGGGGGCGGGGGAGCGCGTCGGCGTTGGCAAGGACGCTGTCACACAGAGCGTCGCGACCGCAAGTCAGACGATCTACGACGCCGTGCGCGGCAAGAATGGCGAAGCTCAGGCGATGCTCGGCTACCTTGGCATCAAGGCTCGCCGAAACCGCGACGGCTCGCTCGACAAGACGGGCATGATGTTCGACATCATGGATGCGGCGGCGAAGCAACAGTCTGCCGACGCCAAGCGCCAAGTGCTCGACACGTTCGGCATGGGCGGATCGGCCTTCCCGCTATTCAGCCAAGGCTCGCGGGCGGTCCGCGCCGATATGGCCGACGTCGCGGTGAACGGCGTCGTCCAGGATCCTTCCACGATCGCAATGGCGACCCGGCGCGCGCGCACAGACGTGCTCCGGTCGCAGCTCGACGCTCGCCGCGCAGCCCGGCACGACGCGAAAGTCATGATGCGCTGGGCAGGCGTGAAGGACGAGCTCACCTCGCTCGATAGGACGCTGAGCGACTTGGGGGAGGGAAAGACGACGATCGGCCAAGCGGTCGCGACGGTGACCGGGGGAGTGAACGGCGAGGGCGTCATCAACGCCGCTAGAGCAGGAACCGGCCAACTCGTCTCCTCGCTGGCGGCGGGAGGCAGTCGGATCGTCGCCGCCGGTAGAGGGGTAATCAGCGGTGCGCGCGGCCTCATGGCGACCAACACCGGGCAGCGCTTCCGTAACCGCTTCCTCGAGCTTGGCTTGCCCGCGCCAGCCGCCGCCGGCCTTGCCGCGAATATCGTCGCTGAAAGCAGGGGGCGGTTCAACATTCACCAGAGCGGCGGCGGACCCGGATATGGGCTGGCGCAGTGGGAGAAGCCCCGGCAGCGGGATTTCGCGGCATGGGCCGGGCATGGCATCGAGCAGTCGACCGAAGACGAGCAGATCGCCTTCATCATGCACGAGCTGTTCGGCACGGGCGGCCGCTATGGGGGCGTCGGCCGGCGGCTGCTCAGCGCCCAATCGGCCAAAGAGGCGGGCGAGCTGCTTTCGAGGTACTATGAAGGGCCGAAAGACACAGAGGGACAAGCTCGCTACCGCAGCGGGCTCGCCGACAATATCGACCGTGCTGGCGGCCGCGACCAGCCGCTTCGCATCGTCCTAGAGGTTCACGGGATGCCCGCCGGCGCGGGGATCAAGGCGAAGTCGGGCCAGGCGGTCGCCATCGCGCACGCTATGCCTTCTCACATGTAGGGCGGCCGGATCGACCGGTTGCGAGCAGTCGCTCGATCGGCGTGCCACAACGGCCGGGGCGAGCGCCGGTCGCTTTAGGGCGAGCGGCATGCCCTTTATTCGAGGAGAGAACATCATGTTCGTCGAAATGCACCCGAGCAACGAGCCGGGGGTTGTCCGCTTCAACGTCGCGACAATCGCCTACTTCCGCAGTTACGCCAGCGGCAAGTCGACAGTGCTCTATTTCGGTGGCGGTGGCATGTTTCACGTTGCCGAGCCGCCGGACGTTGTCGGCGAGCTGCTCGTAGCGGCGGCGCAGGGGCCCGTCGGCAGCGTGCTGACCTCAGATTGGGAGCAGGCCGCACCGGCCGTTGCGGGCCAGCCGAGCTGACGCGGGCGAGGGAGCGCGCGCCTGGGGGCGCGCGCCACCCCAGGCGCACGCTCGCCGATCTTGCGCGCCGCGCAACCGAAATCAATCGAAGGGGGTCGGCCATGGACGCTAACCCTGCCGCGCCCGGCCGCAAGTCCAAGCAACGCGGGCGTCGCGATGCGAGTGCGCCGAGCGCGAAGGCGGTCGCCGAAGGTGTCGAAGCCGCTTCGCAAGATGCAGCTGGCGCCGCTGCGACCTTTGAAGAGCCGTATGTGCCGGCGGCCACCCTTGAGCGGCTGAGACGCGCCGCCGCACTCGGGATGGCACTGCCGGCCGAGCCGACGAGGGGGAGGTAGCCTTGTTCATCATTTTCGACCTCGACGGGACGCTAACCCGGCTGGCGGAGCTTGATGGGGGTGAGATCGATTGGGACGATGTCTACTCACAGTGTGGCGCTGCCGAGCCGCGGCAGCCGATCATCGCTGTTGCACGGAGCGCCGTCGCGGCTGGGGACCGGGTCGAGATATGGACAGGACGCCCCGAACGATATCGCGGCCCTACCGTCGCTTGGCTGATCGGCGTGGGGCTAGGGGACGTGCCGCTGCGGATGCGACCTGCAGACGACCATCGAGACTCGGTCGAGATGAAGTCGGCATGGCTGGCGCTGGAGCCTATTCCTCCAGCCCTCGCCTTGGACGACAGTCGTGCGGCGGCGGCGATGTGGACTGCCAAGGGCGTGACTGCACTCGTCGTCGACCGCGGCCAGCGCCGACCGCTTC
>JAFARM010000279.1 GCA_019245455.1 Sphingomonadaceae bacterium
TCGCGGAGATCGGGCGTGAGTGCGGCCGTCGCCGCTTCCTTCGGCGTCATCTCCGCGAAAGCGGGGACCCATCTCCCGAAGCCGCCGGAGATGGGTCCCCGCTTTCGCGGGGATGACGGCGAAGGATGCGGCGACGGCCGCACTCACGCCCGATCTCCGCGACACGCATCGACGCCTCGCCCCGTTGCCAGCCGGCGCGCGCGGTGCCACTAGGCGGGTGCGACGGGGCGTTTCCGCCCCGCGTCCCGCTGGAGGAGCCGACGATGAGCCTTGCGCCGACCGCGACCCCGACCGCAGCGCCGCAGGTCCGCCACCTGACCCCGGCCGACCTGCGCGCGTCGCTCAAGGCCGGGGTCGACGACTTCCAGCTGATGCCGACCTACCTCGTCCTCCTGACGCTGATCTACCCGGCCGTCGGGCTGATCGCCGCGCGCTGGGCGCAGGGCAACGACATCGTGCCGCTGATCTTCCCGCTGATCTCGGGCTTCGCGCTGGTCGGGCCGCTCGCCGCGGTCGGTCTGTACGAGCTCAGCCGTCGGCGCGAGGCGGGGCTCGACACGCGCTGGACCCACGTCTTCGACGTGCTCAAGGCAAAGTCGCTGGCGACGATCATCGGGCTGGCCGTCATCCTGACGGTCCTGTTCGTCGCCTGGCTGGCGAGCGCGCTGGCGATCCAGCGCTGGGCGTTCGGCTCGTCGAACATGGGCAGCATGACGGCCTTCCTCGGCCAGGTGTTCGACACCGCCGCCGGCGTCCGCCTGATCGTCGTCGGCAATCTTGTCGGCTTCGTCTTCGCCGCGGTGACGCTCTGCATTGCCGCCTTCTCGTTCCCGATGGCGCTCGACCGCGACGTCGGCCTGCCCGAGGCGGTCGCGACATCGGTGCGCGTCGCGGCGGCGAACCCGATGGTGATGGCGATGTGGGGCCTGATCGTCGTCGGCCTGCTCGTGCTCGGCGCGATCCCTGCCTTCGTCGGACTGGCGGTGGTCATGCCGATCCTGGGCCACGCAACGTGGCACCTGTACCGCCGCGCAGTGGGGTAGCCGGCTGTTCCCGGTGAGGTGTCATCCCCGCGAAAGCGGGGACCCATCTCCCGCGGCTTGAGGAGATGGGTCCCCGCTTTCGCGGGGATGACAGGAAGGGTGCACGTGCTACACCCGTGCCCATGACCAACCCCTTCCCGTTCTCCGCCATCGTCGCGCAGGAGGAGATGAAGACCGCGTTGCTGATCGCCGCGGTCGATCCGCGGATCGGCGGCGTCATGGTCTTCGGCGATCGCGGCACGGGCAAGTCGACGGCCGTTCGTGCCCTCGCCGCCCTGCTGCCGCCGATCAAGGTCGTCGCGGGAAGCCGATTCAACGCCGACCCGGCCGCGCGTAAGGACTATGCCGCCGATCCGGCCGCCGCGAAGGGCAAGGCGGTGACCGCGCCGGTGCCGTTCGTCGACCTGCCGCTCGGCGCGAGCGAGGACCGCGTCGTCGGCGCGCTCGACCTCGAGGCGGCGCTGACGCTCGGGGTCAAGCGCTTCGAGCCGGGGCTCTTGGCGCGCGCCAATCGCGGTTTTCTCTACATCGACGAGATCAACCTGCTCGAGGACCACATCGTCGACCTGCTGCTGGATGTTGCGGCAAGCGGCGAGAACCTCGTCGAGCGCGAGGGACTGAGCGTCCGCCACCCGGCTCGCGTCGTCCTCGTCGGCAGCGGCAACCCCGAGGAGGGCGAGCTTCGCCCGCAGTTGCTCGACCGCTTCGGCCTGTCGGTCGAGGTGCGCACCCCGACCGAGCTCGCGACGCGGATCGAGGTGGTCAAGCGGCGCGACGCCTTCGACCGCGATCCCGTCGGCTTCACCGCGGCGTGGGCGGTGGCGGAGGCGGAGGTCGCCGCGCGCATCGTTGCCGCACGTGCGCTGCTGCCCCGCGTCGCGGCCGGTGATGACGTTCTGGAATACGCCTCGCGCCTGTGCCTCGCGGTCGGATCGGACGGGCTGCGCGGCGAGCTGACGCTGCTCCGCGCCGCGCGGGCCGTCGCCGCGCTGGCGGGTTCGGCCGTGGTCGACACGGAGCACCTGGTCGAGGTCGCCGCGAGCGCGCTCCGCCACCGGCTGCGCAAGAACCCGCTCGACGACGCCGGCTCGACGGCGCGGGTCGACCGCGCGGTGGCCGACGTCTTCGCCGGCGTCTTCAGGGGGTCAGAGCGCACGAAGTCGGCGGCGTGAGCGGCGCGCGGCGCGCATCGCAGGCGGCCAGTGCGGCACCGCCCGCCGCGTGCGCCGACGCTGGCAGCGACGCCTGGGCCGACGCGCTGCTCGCCGCGCGACTGCTGGCGGGCGACGCGGGGCTGGGCGGGGCGGTGGTCCGCGCGCCTGCCGGGCCGGTGCGCGACGCGTGGCTGGCAGCATATCGCGCGGCCGCCGCGGGACCAATCGTGCGGCTGCCGCTCCATGTCGACGACGACCGGCTGCTCGGCGGGATCGACCTTGCCGCGACGCTCGCCGCCGGGCGGCCGGTGGCGACGCGCGGGCTGCTCGCGGAGGCGGCGGGCGGGACGCTGGTCGTTCCATCCGCCGAGCGGGTGAGCGCCGCGCTCGCCGGACGGCTGGCGGCGGCGATGGACGCGGGCCTACGCGTCGTCCTGCTCGACGAGGGGGAGGGCGATGAGGGCGCGCCGTCGGTGCTGGCGGAGCGGTGCGGGCTGTGGGTGGGGCTGCCGGCCACCCGTTCCGGCGTGTCGCGCGACCTGGACAACGTGGATGACTTTCTTCCTCCCTCCCCCCCCGTGAGCGAAGCGAACGGAGAGCGGGGAGGGACGTGGGGGAACGCCGCCTCACCCGAGGCCGCCCTCTCACGTTCGACCTCCCCCACCCCGGCCCTCCCCGCTCTCCGACGCTCCGCGTCGGGGGGGGAGGGAGAAGAAGGCGCTCTCCGCATCGCTTCGGACGAGGATGACGCCGTCGCCACCCTCTGCGCCACCGCGCTCGCCTTCGGCGTCGGCTCGGCGCGCGCGGGGGTGTTCGCGCTGCGGGCGGCGCGGGCGCTGGCGGTGGAAGGCGCGGGCGTCGACGATGCCGTGACCGCCGCCGCCCGGCTGGTGCTCGGCCCGCGCGCGACGCGGCTGCCCGCCGTCCATGCGGAAGACGACGCACCGTCCTCTGACGCCGACGCGCCGCCCCCGAGCGGCGACCCGACCGACGGCGCGAGCGATGGCGACGCCCGCCCGCACGCCGACAGCGTCGTCGCC
>JAFARM010000349.1 GCA_019245455.1 Sphingomonadaceae bacterium
GGCTAGGCGCTCAGCACCTGCGGCCGGTCGTAGTGACCGAGCGGGTCGACGTGGATCAGGATCTCCGCGCCGGGGAACGCCGACGCCACATCGGCCTCGATCTCGTCGACGATGGCGTGGGCGCGCGCGACGCTCATCTCGGGGTCGAGCCAGACGTGGAACTGAATGAAGTCGGTGACGCCGCTCGACCGGGTCCTGAGCTCGTGGACGCCGCCCGCCTGCGGGTGGCGGGCGACGACGGCGAGCAGGCGGCGGCGCTTGTCGTCGGGCCACTCGCGGTCCATCAGCATATCGATCGCCGCCCGCGCCGAGGTCACCGCGCCCCAGGCGAGATAGCCGGCGATCAGGAGCCCGAACAGCGCGTCGGCCCCGTGCAGCCCGGCCCAGACGTCGAGCGCCAGCGCGACGATGACGCCGAGGTTGAGGAGCAGGTCGGATTCGTAATGGACGCGGTCGGTGCTGATCGCGATCGACTGCGTCTGGCGGACGACATGACGCTGATAGGCGACGAGCGCCAGCGTCAGGGCGGCGGCGACCACCGATACGCCGACGCCAACCTCGGCACGGCGCGGGACCGCCGGGTTGCCGAACTCGGCGACGGCGCGGACGGCGATGGCGACGGCCGAACCGAGGATGACGAGCGTCTGCATCAGCGCGGCGATGGCCTCCGCCTTGCCATGGCCGAAGCGGTGGTCGTCGTCGGCGGGCTGTGCCGCCAGCCACACCGCGTAGAGCGTGACGAGGCTCGACAGCAGGTCGAGCCCGGTGTCGGCCAGGCTGCCGAGCACCGCGACCGACCCCGTCGCGCGCGCGGCATAGGCCTTGAGGAACAGAAGCAGCGTCGCCGACGCGACCGACGCCGCCGCCGCCCGGCGGGTGAGATCGCCGCGGTCGGTCACCTTTTCCCTCCCCCCCGGTGAGCGCAGCGAACCGAGAGCGGGGAGGGCAGGGGTGGGGGCACCCGCCAGCCAACCGAAGGGCGGCTCTGCTTACTCCCTCCCCCCCTGGCGCGCAGCGCCAGAGAGCGAGGGCTGGGGTGGGGGAGGTCGGGCGAGGGGCAGCGGCTTAGATAGAGCGCGCGTTCCCCCCCCCCGGCCCTCCCCGCTCTCCGTTCGCTGCGCTCACGGGGGGGGAGGGAGAAGGAAGGGCCGCTCAGCTCAGCGGAGCGAAGGGGGCCGGCTAAGCTGCTCACGGGTACAGCATCCCGCTCGTCCACCCGTCGCCGTCGCGCGTGAACAGCGTCCGCTCGTGGTGGCGGAAGTCGCGGTCCTGCCAGAACTCGATCGCCGACGGCACGACGCGGAAGCCCGACCAGCGCGGCGGGCGCGGCACGTCGCCGGGGAAGCGCGCGGCGGCGTCGGCCAGGCGCGCGTCGAACGTGGCCCTGTCGGCAAGCGGGCGGGACTGATCCGATGCCCACGCGCCCAGTTGGGAGTCGCGCGCGCGGCTGGTGAAGTAAGTGTCGGCCTCGGCGGCGGCGACCGGCTCCGCGCGGCCGTCGATGCGCACCTGCCGGCGCAGCGACTTCCAGTGAAAGTCGAGGTGGACGAACGGGTTGGCGGCGATCTCGCGCCCCTTGCGGCTGTCGAGGTTGGTGTAGAACACGAAGCCGCACGCGTCCCACGCCTTCAACAGCACGATACGGACCGACGGCCGGCCGTCGGGCGTCGCCGTCGCCAGCGCTATGGCATTGGGGTCGTTCGGCTCGGCAGCGGCTGCGGCGGCGAACCAGTCGCCGAACAGCACGAAGGGGTCGGCGCTCGTCACGCCGACCCCTTAGGCAAAGCCCGCCGCGGCCGCAATCGCGCGGCCGCGGCGAGCGGCGTCAGTAGTTGCCGCGGTTCTGGTCGCGCGTGTCGCGGATGCGCGCGTTGACCGTCGTCAGCCGGTCGTTGATCAGCTGGATGCTGCGCGGGGTCAGCTGACCACCATAGCGCGGCGAGGTCCGCGCCTGGCGTCTGATCGAGTCGAGGTCGCGCCGCGCGCGATACGCCTGATCCTGCGTCATCAGCCCCTGCTGGACCGAGCGGTCGATCCGTGCCGAGGTGCGGTTGATGCGGCCCCAGACGTCGCTCGGATCGCCGCTGTCCCAGCGGTCACCGCCGTAGGGCCGGTCGCCGCCGGCATAGCGATCGCCATCCGGCCGGCCGTAACCTTCCTGCGCCACCGGCTGCGCCGTGACGTAGCCGCCCTCGGCGTAATAGCCGGGGGCACCGGCGGGAACCCAATAGCCGTTGCGGTCGCGGTAGCCACGGCTCGCGTCGCCCGGAACCCAGCGCCCGTCGCGGTCATAATAGCCGGCCGGCGCGCCTTCGACCCAGCGGCCGTCGCGGTCGTAGAAGCCGGTCGCCGCCGACGGATCGACGCGGTTCGGGTGCCAGCGGCCGCCATTGTCGTAGAAGCCATAGGCGTGGACGCAGTCGCGCGGACCCTTCGCCAGCTGGTTGCCGGCGACGCCGCCGCCGACGCCGCCGAGCACGGCCCCGAGCGCATTGCCGCCGATGGCTCCGCCGAGGATGGCGCCGACGCCGGCCCCGACGACGGTTCCGGCGGTACGGTTGTCACGGCGCTCCTCGCACGTTTCCTGCGCGGTGGCGGCGGTGGCGAAGGTCGCGGCGGCGACACTCGCCAGGATGAGACGACGCATATCAGGGTCCTCCTGCTAATCGATATGGACCCCCAACGACAGGCGCGATGCTGCCGTTCCATGAACGGTAAACTACGTCGCGCGGCGGCATTCTCAGCGCGCGGTCGGGAGCCGAGCGCCTTCGGTGCCCGGGCCACGGACTTGCGCCGGCAGACCTGTGCCCTATTTACGCCGCCGTTGCCGACGCGCAACAATGGACAGTGTCGGACGGCTGTGGTGAGCGGCGAGGATGGCGAAGGACCTGTATTCGACGTTGGGGGTCGCGCGCGGCGCGAGCGCGGCTGAGATCAAGAAGGCGTATCGCAAGCTCGCCAAGGCCAACCACCCCGACACGCACGCGGGTGACGCCGCCGCGCTGGCGCGGTTCAAGGACGTGTCGGCGGCCTACACCATCCTGTCCGATGACGAGCAGCGCGGCCGCTACGATCGCGGCGAGATCGACGCCGACGGCCAGCCCAAGGCACCGCCCGGCTTCGGCGGCGGTGGCTTCGGCGGCGCTGGTTTCAACCCTGGCGCGAACGGTTTCTCCGGGTTCGGCCAAGGCGGAGGGACGCGCTTCGAATTCGGCGGCGATCCGGGCGACCTCTTCAGCGAGCTGTTCGGCGGCCGCGCGGGCGGCTCGCCGTTCGGCAGCGATCCCCGGATGCGCGCGGCACCGCCGAAGGGCAGCGACGTCGCCTACCGCCTGTCGGTGCCGTTCGAGGACGCCGCGACGCTGAAGCCGCAGCGGATTAGCCTGAGGAACGGCAAGACGCTCGACCTCAAGCTGCCCGCCGGCTTCGAGTCGGGGCGGCAGGTGCGGATGGCGGGGCAGGGCGACGCCGGCCCCAGCGGCACCGGCGACGCGCTGGTGACGCTGGAGATCGGTGCCCACCGCTTCATGCGCCGCGACGGCGACGACATCCGCCTCGACCTGCCGGTGCGCCTCGGCGAGGCGGTGCTGGGGGCCAAGGTCAAGGTGCCGACGCCCGACGGCCCGGTGCTGGTCGCGGTGCCGGCGGGATCGACATCGGGCAAGACGCTGCGCCTGCGTGGCCGGGGCTTCACGCGGGCCGACGGCAGCCGCGGCGATCTGCTGGCCACGGTCGAGGTCGATCTGCCGCACGACGATGCGGAGCTTCGCGCCTTTGCCGAACGTTGGACGGGTGACGCGACCCGTAACCCACGGAGTTCGCTCGGCGTCGACTGAGGGGGAGCGCGATGGCGGTGCTCGCGAGGCTGACGGCGACCCGCCCCTGGCAGGTCGTCGCGCGCACGGTCAAGGGGACGTGGAGCGACGGCTTCATGCTCGCCGGCAACCTCGCCTATCTGTCGCTGCTCACCCTGTTTCCCTTCTTCATCGTCGTCGCCACGGTCGCCGGTGCGCTCGGGCGCACCGACGACGGGCTGCACGCGATCAGCGCCTTCCTGCGCACGGTCCCCCCCGACGTCGGCACGCTGATCGCCAAGCCGATCCGCGAGGTCATCGCCGCGCGCTCGCAGAAGGGACTGCTGACGCTCGGCATCCTCGTCACCTTGTGGACGGTCAGCGGCTTCATCGAGACCATCCGCGAGATCGTCCGCCGCGCCTATGGCACGACCGCGAGCCGGCCAGTGTGGGAGTATCGGCTGGGGGCGATGGCGATGATCGTCGGCGCCGTCGTGCTGATGCTGATCGCGTTTGCCGTCCAGGTGACGATGACGGCGGCCGAGCAGTTCATCGTCCACCTTCTGCCGCTGAAGGACAATTTGAGCGACACGCTCGGCCTCAGCAAGCTCGCGCCGGCGGCGGCGCTGTTCGTCGCGCTGTGGGGCATCTTCATCGTCCTGACGCCGAAGAAGATCCGCGAGGGGCCGGCGCCGATCTGGCCGGGGCCGCTGCTGATCACGGCCGTGTGGATGGGAACCACCATGCTGCTGCCGCAGGTGCTCGGCCTGTTCGGCGGCTACAACCTGACCTACGGCAGCCTGGCGGGGGTCATCGTTGCGCTGCTGTTCTTCTACATTATCGGCTTGGGGCTGGTCGTCGGCGCGCAGCTCAACGCGGCACTGGCGGTCGTGCCGAATCTGCGCCAGAACGCCGCTGTGGCCGGAGCGGGAGCGTAGATGCCGGGGTTGATGGCGGGGAAGCGCGGGCTGATCATGGGGGTGGCGAACGATCGCAGCCTCGCCTGGGGCATCGCCCAGGCCGTCGCGCGCGAAGGCGGCGAGATCGCCTTCAGCTACCAGGGGGAGGCGCTTGAGAAGCGCGTGCGGCCGCTGGCGGCGTCGCTGGGCGGCGAGCCGTTCCTGATCGAGTGCGACGTGTCCGAGCCGGCGTCGATCGACCGCGCCTTCGACAAGCTGGGCGAACACTGGCCGCGGATCGACTTCCTCGTTCATGCGATCGGCTTTTCCGACAAGAATGAGCTGCGCGGCCGCTATGTCGACACCAGCCCCGAGAACTTTGCGCTGACGATGAACATCAGTGTGTTCAGCTTCACCGCCGTCGCCAAGCGCGCGCTGGCGATGATGCCCGATGGCGGCGCGCTGCTGACGCTCAGCTATTACGGGGCCGAAAAGGTCATCCCGCACTACAACGTCATGGGCGTGGCCAAGGCGGCGCTGGAGACGAGCGTCCGCTACCTCGCCATGGACCTGGGGCCGGACAAGGTGCGGGTCAACGCGATCAGCGCCGGGCCGATCAAGACGCTGGCGGCGAGCGGCATCGGCGACTTCCGCTACATCATGCGCTGGAACGAGTATAACAGCCCGCTCCGGCGCAACGTCACCATCGATGACGTTGGCGGGGCCGGCGTCTACCTGCTGAGCGACCTGTCGGCAGGCGTGACCGGCGAGGTCCACCACGTCGACGCCGGCTACAACGTCATCGGCATGAAAGCGGAGGACGCTCCGGATATCAGCGTGGCGTGACTCCTCTCCCTTGCGGGGAGAGGAAGGGGCCCGCGCCGCAGGCGCGGAAAGGTGAGGGGATGCGGCTTCCTGCGGGATCAGAAGCGCTCGAGCGTGTGCGAGCGCTCCGGCGCGCTCAGACGCCGGCCGAGGCGGCGCTGTGGCGCGAGCTTCGCGGCCGCCGGCTCGGCGGGTTCAAGTTCCGGCGACAAGTCGATCTCCGGCCGTTCATCGTCGATTTCGCCTGCCTCGAAGCAAAGCTGGTTGTCGAAGCGGACGGCCAGCATACGGACGCAGCCGATTATGATCAGCGCCGCACGGCTTGGCTGGAGCAGCACGGATACCGCGTCTTGCGCTTCTGGAACCACGAAGTCCTCGGTAAACGCTCCGGCGTCATGGCGACGATCCTGGCGGCACTAACCCTCACCTTCCCACCCGGCTGCGCCGGGCGGGCCCCTTCCTCTCCCTGTCAGGGAGAGGAGCCTTGAGTCACAACAGCTTCGGCCACGCCTTCCGCTTCACCACCTGGGGGGAGAGCCACGGGCCGGCGATCGGCGCGATCGTCGACGGGTGCCCGCCGGACCTGAGCCTGAGCGAGGCGGACGTCCAGCCGTGGCTCGACCGGCGGCGGCCGGGCACGTCGCGCTTCACCACGCAGCGGCAGGAGCCCGATCAGGTCCGCATCCTGTCGGGCGTGTACGAGGGGCGCACCACGGGCACGCCGATCCACCTGATGATCGACAACGTCGACGCGCGATCGAAGGACTATGCGGAGGTCGCGCGCGCCTATCGGCCTGGCCATGCCGATTATGCCTATGACGCCAAATACGGCCTGCGTGACCCTCGCGGCGGCGGGCGGTCCTCCGCGCGCGAGACGGCGAGCCGCGTGGCGGCGGGGGCAGTGGCCCGGCTGGTCATCCCGGAGGTGAGCATCCGCGCCTTTCTCGTCGAACTCGGCGGCGACGCCATCGACCGCGCGGCGTTCGACGACGGCGAGATCGACCGCAACGCCTTCTTCTGTCCCGACGCCGCCGCCGCCGCCCGGTGGGAGATCGCCCTCGACGCGGCCCGCAAGGCGGGATCGTCGTTGGGCGCGGTGGTCGAATGCGTCGCCGAAGGCGTGCCGGCGGGATGGGGATCGCCGCTCTACGCCAAGCTCGACGGGCAGCTCGCATCGGCAATGATGAGCATCAACGCCGTCAAGGGCCTCGAGATCGGCGACGGTTTCGCCGCGGCGCGGCTGCGGGGCGAGGATAACGCCGACGCCATGGCGCCGGGGCCGGACGGCCGCCCCCGTTTCACCAGCAATCATGCCGGCGGCGTCGCCGGCGGCATCGCCACGGGCCAGCCGGTCGTGGTGCGCCTGGCGCTGAAGCCGACCAGCTCGATCCTGACGCCGGTACCGACGATCACCCGTGACGGGGCCGCGACCGAAATCGTCACCAAGGGTCGCCACGACCCCTGCGTCGGCATCCGCGCCGCGCCGGTCGCCGAAGCGATGATGGCGCTGGTTCTGGCCGACGCCAAGCTGATGCACCGCGCGCAGTGCGGCTGAGCGCCGACGCGCTTGCACCCTGGCCGGCACCCACTATGTTATTCGAGTAACACAGTTGGGAGGGCTGCCGTGGCCATCGACCGCTATTCGCCGCACAACGTCGGGCCGCCGGTGGCGTCGACGCTGATCACCTATCTCGTCTGGTTCTTCCTCGGCACCATCGGCGGCCACCGCTTTCTGACGGGGCGCGTGGGCACGGGGCTGATCATGCTGACGCTGCACGTGCTCGGCTGGCTGACGTGGTGGCTGCTCGGCTTCGGCTATCTCCTGCTGGGCATCGTCGGCGTGTGGTGGCTCATCGATGCCCTGCTGATCCCCGGTTGGCTTCGGCGCTGAGTCGTTCTGCCTGCGACATAAGTGTCGGCGTGCTTTACATCGCACTAACCAAGCCCGCAAAACATCAACCTGTTTTCAAGACATTACGGAGTTGGCATGGAGATTGCTTGACCCATGCCAAACGTGTCGAGTTTGGATAACGCGATGAGAATTGTTGCAGGAATCGTTGCTCTGGCCCTGGCGGCACCGGCCGCTGCCGTGACGCTCGACTTCGAAAGCTACGTCGACGAGACGCCGATCTACAGCGACGGTGAGCTCCTGTTCAACAACCTGTCGTCGCTCGATACGCGCCAGCTGCCGAACTCCGGCTATGCGAACACGGTCGCCAGCGGTCACAATGTCGTCTTCAACCCGTCCGGCCGGCCGACGACGATCACGTCGCTCGTTCCCGTGCGGCTGATCAGCGCCAACCTCGGGGCGGCGTGGAGCGATGGGCTGACCGTCACCTTCGCCGGGTCGTATCGCGGCAGTGCCGTCTATTCGCAAAGCTTCACGGTCGGCACCGCTCGGTCGTCGTTCGTCGCCTTCAACCCAAGCCTTGTCGATTCCGTCGTCGTCACGACGGTCGACGGCGTTCACAACAGTGCCTTTAATCCGAACTTCGGGAAGCAGTTCTCGCTCGACAACCTCAGCTATTCCCTCGCGGGCGCATCGACGCAGATCGCTGGAACGCCCGAACCCGCCAGCTGGGCACTGATGATCGTCGGCTTCGGCCTGATCGGCGTCGCCGCGCGCCGCCGGGTGCCGCGCGCCGCCTGACGCGTCAGTCGAGGAACGGATCGCGCACCAGGATGGTGTCGTCGCGCTCGGGCGACGTCGAGACCAGCGCGACCGGGCAGCGGGTTAGCTCTTCGACGCGGCGGATATATTTGATCGCCTGCGCCGGCAGGTCGCTCCAGCTGCGCGCGCCCATCGTCGATCCGCTCCAGCCGTCGATCCGCTCATAGATCGGTACGACCGCTGCCTGCTCGGCGGCATGGGCGGGAAAGTGGTCGAGCGTCCGTTCGCCGAGGCGGTAGCCCGTACAGATCATCAGCTCGTCGAGGCCGTCGAGCACGTCGAGCTTGGTCAGCGCCATGCCGGCGACGCCGCTGACCTGCACTGCCTGGCGCACCAGCACGGCATCGAACCAGCCGCAGCGGCGCTTGCGTCCGGTCACCGTGCCGAACTCGCGCCCGCGCTCGCCGAGCCGCTGGCCGACCGCGTCGTCGAGTTCGGTCGGGAACGGGCCGCTGCCGACGCGCGTCGTGTACGCCTTGACGATGCCGAGCACGTAGTTGATCGCGCCCGGCCCCATGCCGCTGCCGGCCGCTGCGGTACCGGCGACGACGTTCGACGAGGTGACGAACGGGTAGGTGCCATGGTCGACGTCGAGCAGCACGCCCTGCGCGCCTTCGAACAGGATGCGCTTGCCCGCGCGCCGCGCCTCGCCAAGGCTTGCCCATACGGGGGCGGCGAACGGCAGGACGAACGGCGCGACCTCGGCCAGCGCCGCGACCAGGGCGTCGCGATCGACCGGCGGCACGCCGAAGCCGGTGCGCAGCGCATTGTGGTGCGCCAGAAGCCGGTCGAGCTGCGGCCCGATCGCGTCGAGGTGGGCGAGGTCGCAGACCCTGAGCGCGCGCCGCCCGGCCTTGTCCTCATACGCCGGACCGATGCCGCGCCGCGTCGTGCCGATCTTGCCCGCGCCGCTCGCGTCCTCGCGCAGACCGTCGAGCTCGCTGTGCAGCGGCAGGATCAGGGGGCAGAGCTCGCTGACCTTCAGGTTCGCCGGCGTGATCTCGACGCCCTGCGCGCGCAGCTTCGCCACCTCGCCCCGGAAGTGCCAGGGGTCGAAGACGACGCCGTTGCCGATGACCGACAGCGCGCCGCGAACGATCCCCGACGGCAGCAGGCTGAGCTTGTAGACCTCGTTGCCGACGACGAGCGTGTGGCCGGCGTTGTGCCCGCCCTGGAAGCGGACCACGACATCGGCGCGCGCCGACAGCCAGTCGACGATTTTGCCCTTGCCCTCGTCGCCCCATTGCGCGCCGATGACGACGACATTGGCCATTGGTCCGTCTCCCGTTTCAGCGGCGCAGCGTCGCGACGCTGACGCAGGCGACTCCCGCCGACGCCGGCAGCCGCGAATAGGTGCCGCTCAGCGCCAGCGTCGCCGCCGACGCCGGATTGACGGCCTTGATCAGCACGAAGGTCGTCAGCAAGCCGGCGATCTGCGCCTGACGCGAATGGTCGGCTTCGGCGATCCTGGCGGCATCGGCGGGTGCCGGCATGACGCCGGTCACGTCGCGACTGAAGGCCACGGCGACGGTCAGCGGCGCTCCGCCCGGCGGCAGGCAGGTGAACAGCAGTCGGTCGCCGCTCTGCACGTTCAGCACGTCGGCGCAGATCGCGGTGAACGGTGTT
This sequence comes from Sphingomonadaceae bacterium, assembly GCA_019245455.1. GTDB lineage: Bacteria > Pseudomonadota > Alphaproteobacteria > Sphingomonadales > Sphingomonadaceae > Polymorphobacter_B. The sequence continues at coordinate 9,816 of JAFARM010000349.1, forward strand.
CCCGGCGGCGGGGCGGCTGGCGCGGGCGAGGGGGACGCCGCGTGTGCCGGTGCCGTGAGCAGCGCCAGCCCGGCCATGACGGTGCCCAAGGCTCGGTCAGCCACGCGCGATCTCCACCGGCGCGGTGCCGTCCCAGTAATGGCTACAGCCGCGTTCGGGGTCGTCGGCGGCAAGCGCTGCGACCGTGATCCAGCCGTCCGCGCGCAGCCGCTCGCCGACTTCACGCGAGGTGCCGGCGGGCAGCGCGATGCGGCGCGGGGTGGCGACGCCCAGTCCGGCATCGACGAGGCCGTCGAGATAAAGCGAAAAGCCGACCGCCGGCTCCGTCGTGCCGTCCGGGTGGACGACGCTGTACGCGCCGCCGCGGCCGATCTCGCCGCGGACGCGGTCGGCGAACAGGGTAAAGCCGATCCACCGCTGATAGTCGAAGCCGTGGCGCTCGGTCGGATCGAGGGTCACGGCGACCTGCGGGTGCGCGACGGCGACGCTGGCGACGACAGCGGCAACCTCGGTCAGTCGTGCCGTCAGCGGGGCCGGAAGATCGAGCGCTGCCAGGGCGGCGAGCGCAGTCGACGCCGGCCCCGCCGCGGCGATCAGCGGCGCGTAGATCGACGCGCCCGCCGCCGCCAGCCCGGCCGCGTCCTTGGCGTCGAGCAGCGCCTCGACGCGCGCGACCCCGGCGATCGGTGCCGGCCCGGCCCAGTGCGCGGCGAGATCGGCAACGAAGCTGGGCAGCGTCAGGTCGACCGTGATCGCCGCGACGCCGGCGGCGCGCAACCCGCCGATCGCGAGCGTCAGCACCTCGACGACCGCGGCAACCGAGTCGCGGCCGATCAGCTCGGCCCCGGCCTGCAGCATCTCGCGCTCGGGGCGGAGCTGACTGCCATGGACGCGCAGCACCGGGCCGCCATAGCCAAGGCGCAGCGGGCGCGGGACATGAGCGAGACGCGTCGCGGCGATCCGTCCGACCTGGCCGGTGATGTCGGGGCGGAGCGCCAGGCTGAGCCGCGACACCGGATCGACGAAGCGCAGCAGTTCCTGCCGCGCCGTCGTCGCCAGCCGCCCGGCGAGCCCGTCCTCATATTCGACGAGCGGTGGCTGGACCCTGTCGTAGCCGTGTGCCGCGACATGGTCGATCAGAGTCCGCAGCAGCCGGTCGGCTGCGTCGGCCTGCGGCGGCAGGCGGTCGCGATAGCCCTCGGGGAGCAGCCCGGCGGTAATGGGGGTCATCAATCCCCCTTCCCGTTGGCGTTCCGCCGCCTTCGGCTCAAGCGAGGGGCCGGTGGGGAAGGGGCGAAGAGGAAGCCGGTAGGACACGTCTCCCTCCCCCCCCGGCGCGCAGCGCCAGAGAGCGGGGAGGGCCGGGGTGGGGGCAGGCTCGGGCCGCCGTCGCCGCCAGCCCCCACCCCGACCCTCCCCGCTCTCCATTCGCTGCGCTCACGGGGGGGGAGGGAGAAGAATAGGTCAGCCAAAGCTCAGCGCCTTTACCTGCCGCACGCCCTCCATGGCATGGATCGCGGCCAGCGTGGCGGCGGGGATCGCCTCGTCGACCGAGAGCAGCAGCACCGCCTCCGCTCCCGCGTCCCGGCGGCCGAGGTGGAAGGTGCCGATGTTGACCCCCGCGGCACCCAGCGTCGACCCCAGCCGGCCGATGAAGCCCGGCTTGTCCTCGTTGACGATGAACAGCATCGGGCCCTTGAGCGCGGCTTCGACCTTGATGCCGATGATCTCGACCAGCCGCGGGTCGCGGTTGCCGAACAGGGTTCCCGCGACCGACCGTTCGCCCTCGGGGGTGCGGACGGTGACGCGGACCAGCGTGTGATAGTCGGTCTCGCGCTCGTGGCGGACCTCGGCGACGTCGATGTCGCGCTCGCGCGCCAGGAACGGCGCGTTGACCATGTTGACGGTGTCCGAGTGGACCCGCATCAGCCCGGCCAGCACGGCGGCGGTGATCGGCTTCAGGTTGAGCTCGGCCGCCGCGCCCTCTACCTCGACGGTGACGCCGCCGACGCCGCCCTCGGTTAGCTGGCCCATCAGCGAGCCCAGCTGTTCCGCCAAGGCCATGTACGGCTTCAGCCGCGGCGCCTCCTCGGCCGACAGCGACGGCACGTTGAGCGCATTGGTGACGCCGCCGGTCAGCAGGAAGTCGCTCATCTGCTCGGCGACCTGAATGGCGACGTTGACCTGCGCCTCGTCGGTCGACGCGCCGAGGTGCGGCGTCGAGATGAAGTTCGGCGTGCCGAACAGCGGCGACTCCTTCGCCGGCTCGGTGGCGAAGACGTCGAGCGCCGCCCCGGCGATGTGGCCGCTGTCGAGTCCGGCCTTCAGCGCCGCCTCGTCGATCAGCCCGCCACGCGCGCAGTTGATGATGCGCACGCCGGGCTTGGTCTTGGCCAGCGCTTCCGCCGACAGGATGCCCCGCGTGCTGTCGGTCAGCGGCGTGTGCAGCGTGATGAAGTCGGCGCGGGCGAGCAGGTCGTCGAGCGCCACCTTCTCGATCCCCAGATCCTGCGCGCGCTCGGGCGTCAGGAAGGGGTCGTAGGCGATGACCTTCATCTTGAGGCCGAGCGCACGGTCGGCGACGATCGAGCCGATGTTGCCGGCGCCGATCAGGCCGAGCGTCTTGGCGAACAGCTCGACCCCCATGAAACGGTTCTTCTCCCACTTGCCGGCCTGGGTCGAGGCGTCGGCCTCGGGCAGCTGGCGGGCCAGCGCGAACATCAGCGCGATGGCGTGCTCGGCCGTCGTGATCGAGTTGCCGAACGGCGTGTTCATGACGACGACGCCCTTGGCGCTAGCCGCCGGGATGTCGATGTTGTCGACGCCGATGCCGGCGCGGCCGATGACCTTGAGGCGGGAAGCAGCGGCGATAACGTCCTTCGTCGCCTTGGTCGCCGAGCGGACGGCGAGGCCGTCGTAGTTGCCGATGATCTCGATCAGCCTGTCCTTCGACAGGCCGGTGATCTCGTCGACCTCGACGCCGCGGGCGCGGAAGATCTCGGCGGCCTTGGGCGACATCTCGTCGGCGATGAGGACTTTGAGCATTTCACTTTCCTTCTCCCCTCCCGCGAGCGGGAGGGGCCGGGGGTGGGAGGTCGCGGTCGAGCGGAAGCGGCGGTTCGCGGACGGACTGCCCACCCCCGACCCCTCCCGCAAGCGGAGGGGAGGGTCAGCTCGTCACCACCCCATAGGCCCACTCGATCCACGGCCCGAGCGCCTGCACGTCGGCCGCGTCGACCGTCGCCCCGCACCACACGCGCAGGCCCGGCGGGGCGTCGCGGTAGCCGCCGATGTCGAAGGCGACGCCTTCCTGCTCGAGCAGCGCGGCGATCTTCTTCGGCACGTCGGGCGCGGCACCCGGCAGCGATAGGCAGACGGAGGTGTTCGACCGCGTCGATGGGTCCTTGGCGAGATGCTCGACCCACGGCGTCGCCTCGACCCAGCGGTCGAGCGCCTGCGCGTTGGCGTCGGCGCGGGCGTAAAGCTCGTTCAAGCCGCCGATCCCCTCCGCCCAGGTCAGCCCGTCGATATAGTCCTCGACCGCGAGCATCGACGGCGTGTTGATCGTCTCGCCGGCGAAGATGCCCTCGATCAGCTTCGCCCCTGCGACGCCGCCTGCGGCGTCGGCCTTCTTTGCGCTCGTCAGGCGGAAGATCTTGGGCAGCGGCCAGGGGGGCGTGTAGCTCTCGAGCCGCTCGACCGCGCGGGGGCCGAGGATCAGCACGCCGTGCCCGCCCTCGCCGCCGAGCACCTTCTGCCAGCTGTAGGTGACGACATCCAGCTTGTCCCACGGCAGCTCCTGCGCGAATACCGCGCTCGTCGCGTCGCACAGGGTCAGGCCCTCGCGGTCGTCCCTGATCCACTCGCCGTTCGGTACGCGGACGCCGCTCGTCGTGCCGTTCCAGGTGAAGGCGACGTCGTGGTCCTGCGGCACGCGCGTCAGGTCGGGCAGCTCGCCGTAGGGCGCGGTGATGACGGTCGCGTCGAGCTTCAGCTGCTTGACGGCATCGGTCACCCAACCCTCGCCGAAGCTCTCCCACGCCAGCATCGCCGCCGGCCGCGCGCCCAGCATCGTCCACATCGCCATCTCGAACGCGCCGGTATCGCTCGCCGGGACGATGCCGATGCGGTGGCTGTCGGGCACCTTCAGCACGCGGCGGGTGAGGTCGATGGCGAGTTTCAGCCGCGCCTTGCCGAGGCCCGAGCGGTGCGAGCGGCCGAGACTGTCGGTGGCGAGGGCGGCAGCGCTCCAGCCGGGGCGCTTGGCGCAGGGGCCGGACGAGAAGTGCGCGCGGGCAGGCCGCAAGGTTGGCTTGTCGTGCGCGCCGCGCACGGGGGGACGATCGGTCATGGTCTCTCCTTGCAGAGAGCGCGCGCCGCGTTGGGATGGCGTGGCCCGCCGCCGTGCGTAGAGATGCGTGCCGCCGCGTCAAGACGCATTGTGCGGGAGCCGAAACGCCGCCACCTTGTTTTGGTCCCGAACCGAACCCGAAAGGCTGATCGAATGCGCGTTTTCTTTGCCGCCGCCCTGCTCGCCGCCGTTGCCGTCCCCGTCGCGGCGGAGGAGGAACGCACCATCACCTCGATCGCCGAATCGCCGCTGTCCGACGTCAACTTGAAGAAGAAGCACATTCCGCCCGTACTCGTCGCGGCGCAGGCGGCACCCTATGCGACGGCGGGGCTCGGCGACTGCGACAAGATCGCGGCCGCGGTCAAGGAACTCGACGCGGTTCTCGGCCGCGACCTCGACGCGATGACGTCGGCGCAGAAGCGCAACGAAGGTCGCGAACTGGCGATGGACGCGGGGCAGGACACGATCAACAGCCTGATCCCCGGCCGCTTCATAATCCGTCGCCTGTCCGGCGCGACCGAGGCGCAGCGCAAGGCGGTCGCCGCAGTCTATGCCGGTTCGGTCCGCCGCGGCTTCCTCAAGGGGCTCGGCGAGGCGCGCAAGTGCGCCTATCCGGCGGCACCGCGCGGCTAGTCAGCGGCGGCGGCGGCAGCTATCGCGCTCGGCCTAGCCTGCCGAGAAGCCGATGACGCCTGCCATTCCGCCCCGCCTGTTCCCGACCGCGCGCGACGAGGCGAACCTCGCCAATGCGCCGACGGCGACGTCGCAGACCGAGCACCCGGCGTATCGGCTGGCGTTCCAGGACGCCGACTTCCTGCTGCGCGACGACCTGCGGCCGGTGCGCTTCCAGCTCGAGCTGATGAAGGCCGAGCTGGCGCTGGCCGAGGCGGGGATCGCCTCGACCTTCGTCTTCTACGGCTCGGCCCGCATCCCGGCACCCGAGGACGCGGCCGCGCTGGTCGCCGCCGCCTCGACCCCGGAAGCACGCCAAGTTGCCGAGAGCCTGGCCGCCAAGGCGCATTATTACACCGTCGCCCGCGAGCTGGCGCGGCTGGCATCCAGCGTGCCCGACGACGCCACCGGGCGGCAGTTCGTCGTCTGCTCGGGCGGCGGGCCGTCGATCATGGAGGCGGCGAACCGGGGCGCGGCCGACGTCGGCGCGCCGTCGATCGGCCTCAACATCGTCCTGCCGTTCGAGCAGCTGCCCAACCCCTATGTCACGCCGGGCCTCAGCTTCCAGTTCCACTATTTCGCGCTGAGGAAGATGCACTTCCTGATGCGCGCGCGGGCGGTGGCGGCGTTCCCCGGCGGCTTCGGCACGTTCGACGAGCTGTTCGAGCTGCTGACGCTGGTGCAGACGGGCAAGGTCGCGCGGCTGCCGATCCTGCTCGTCGGCCGTGCTTTCTGGGAACCGGTGGTCGACTTCGCGGCGCTGGCGGACGAGGGGACGATCGCGCGGAGCGACCTCGACCTGTTCCACTTCGTTGAGACGGCCGACGAGGCGTGGCGAATCGTGCGGGAGCACTACCGCCTCTGACCCTCTCCCGCTTGCGGGAGAGGCGACTCGCGCGCCAGCGCGGCGGGTGAGGGTGTGCCTCAAGCCTTCGAGCGGCGACGGCAGCCTAGAACGATCGTTTACACCCTCACCCGGGCCGCGCCTGCAGGCGCGTCTCTCGCCTTTCCCGCAGGCGGGAGAGGGATGAGCCTCAGTGCTTGTCGGTCTTGCTCGTTCCGGCGACATCCGCCGCGGCGGGGCCACCGATCTTGCCGTCGGGCTGCTTGGCGACGTTCGCCGTCGCCTGCGCCGGCGCGACATCGGGAGCCTTGCCCGGCTGCGGCGGCAGCTTCTCGGACGTCGGCACGGCGGCCGGCGAGGTCGTCGCGCCGGCGGCGTTGGCGACGGTCGCGGTGGCCGGGGCCTTGGTCGCCGCAGCGTCGGCGGGAACCGGCGGGATCGGCAGCGGGTGGTCGCTCTTGCTGTTCAGGTAAGCGATGACCGCGGCCCGCTCCTCGGGCTTCGAAATTCCGGCGAAGGCCATCTTGGTACCGGGAACATAGGTCTTGGGGCTGGTCAGCCAGGCGTTGAGCTCGGTGAAGCCCCACTTCGCATTCGCCGTCTTCTGCAGCGCGTCCGAATAGCTGAAGCCGGGCATATGGTCGTGCGGGCCACCGACGACGCCGTACAGGTTGGGGCCGATGCCGGCGGCACCACCCTTCTCGGCGTTGTGGCAGGCGCCGCACTTCTTGAACACCTCGGCGCCATGATCGACGCTGGCGGAAGCGAGGTAGAACTCGATCGGCTTGTCGGCCGGCGCGGCAGGCCCGGCGGCGGCGCTCTCGTCGACGACGCCTTCGACGACATAACCGGGCTTCTTCGGCTTCTCGACCTTGTAGACCTCGCCCGTGACCAGGATCAGCCCGAGCACCGCGATGCCGGCGGTCAGGCCCCAGCCCGCGATCTTGTTCCACTCGAAACTGTCCAACGTCGGTCTCCGAAGGCGGGCGGCATGGGCCCGGCGAAAGCGCGCGGACCATAGTTGCGGCTCCAGCGTGCTGCAACCCATCTAGCATCGCGCTGCAGCATCGCCAGGGCGG
>JAFARM010000385.1 GCA_019245455.1 Sphingomonadaceae bacterium
GACGCCGGCATGTCGGGCACCTCCACGCGCCGCCGGCGAATGTCGTCGATCTGCGCCGCGAGCGACGCGCGCTCGGCGGCGAAGCCATCAATCTCGGCCTGGCAGGCGACGACGAGCCGATGGTGCGCCGCAGCTGTCGCGTGCATGGCCACGGCGGGTCCGTCGAGCGTGTCGGGCATGGTCGTTCCTCTCGATTGGGGAAGGCGAAAAGCGGTCGCGCTTGGCCGGCAGCGCCGCCGCCGCGCTGCTCGGGCAGCTAGGCTGAGCCTTCAGCTCGCGCGCGTCGGCGCGCACGTGCGCGCGGGGTAGATGGAAATCTGGTTAAAGTGGTTGAAGTAGAGATAGAGGCGTCTGTCAGACTTTAACCACTTCAACCGGTCGACCTAGGAGCGGTTAAGCTGTCTCACGATGGTAGTTTTCCCGGTTCAACCACTTTGCCCGGTATCTACCGTAGGCGACGCACTCTGCCGTTCCGTCGATGACCAGCTTCTTCAGCAGCTTCGACACGTTCGCCGCGCTCTTGCCTGTCGCGCTCGCGATGACCGCCGTCGACAAAGGCGCGCCGCGGGCGGCGGCGAGCGCGTCCAGGACCGCCTGCCGCTCCCCTGTCTTCGCGACTTCACGCGCATCGCCGCCCAAGCGCCAACCCCCGGTGTTCCGGTCCCGCAGCATGACGCGCTCGAACTGCTCGAACTCGCGTCCCTTGCCCGACAAGCGCGCATCGTCGCCGGTGCTCGACAGGACGTAGAGGCTATCGGGCACCCCGGTCAGTCCGTTCGTGCCGCTAATCGTGTCGAATGGATCGTCCGCGGCCATCTTTCGAGTGTGGTGAAGCACCAGGATCGCCAGCCCCGGTCGCGCCTTCGTGATATCGAGAAGCGGGCTCGCCGCCGCGGCGTCCTCGTCATAGGCGTTGGCCGCGCCTCGCCGCGCCCGCGGCTTGATCGCCCGCCACACGTCGACCACGATAAGCCCAGCGCCCGGATGCGCGTCGAGCCACTCGGCGATCTGCTCCTCGAAACCCTCCCCGACGCGCGGCACGGTGAACTCAATATGCAGTCGCGCCGGCACCGGCTGGCCGGCTGGCAGGATCTGGTGAAGGCGGCCGTGCAACCGCCGGTCGCTGTCCTCGAGTGCGAGATAGAGCACGTCGCGCGGGTCACAGGCGACAACGCCCCACGCCATGCCGCCGCCGGCGACGGCGATCGATACGTCCAGCGCTGCGAACGACTTGCCGCTCTTCGGTGCTCCGCCGAGCAGCGCGAACCCTTCGGGCAGGACGCCGGGCACGATCCACGTGACCGCGTCGAAAGCGCGGCTGGCCAGATCGGCGGCCGTCACGCCGCCCCACGCCACGCTGTCGACCGGTGCGCTCAACGCCGCCAGCACGGGCGGCTGGTCGCCGACGTCGCTTCCGCCATCGCCGCGGATGCCTGCCGCCCGTGCCAGCGCGTCGAGCCGGGCGGTGTTGCCGATGACTTCAAGCCAGTGCGACACGTCCCCATGCCCGGCGAGGCCGGGCAGCTCGAGGACAACGGCGACGCCGCCCGCGGCGACGATCTGTTCGGCGACCGCTACGGCCCGCGCACGACACGCATCGTCGTTGTCGGGCAGTATGACGCACTCGCGTCCGACGAGCGCATCGGTGTGCGCCCCTCGCCAAGCGGAAAGGCCGCCGCGGCACGCCGTCGCGACCTCCCCTAGGGCGTGCAGGGCGTCGGCGTCGGCTTCATCCTCGCAGACGTATACCGGCCACTCCGGCTCGGCGGCGAGCACGTCGGCGAGGCGGTAGAGCACCGGCTCATCGACCATCCCGTCGCCCCTTCGCAAACGCCACGGTGCACCGCCGATAGTCCGCTCGCGTGCTGCCACCCCCCGAGCGCCCGCTCGTGCCTCCGTCGCCTCGATCGGTGTGCGGCTGGGCAACAGCTGATGCGCGCCGACGACACGGGGAAGCGTCCGGCTGGTCCACGGCTCCGCAGGGCGGCAGGACCCGCCGGCGGCCCGCTAGGCGGCTCTCACGCTCCCGCAGGGGCCGACGTACCGTCTACCACCTCCGAAGGCCGCCAGCGGGGCGACAGGGTGCCGAGCAGGCGCGTCCGCGGGGCCGGCCGTGCCCAGTCTGCCGGCCGCTGCCGGCGCAGCCGTAGCAACCGCCAGCGCCGGCCGGTCACTCCGCCGCGACCGGCGGCAGATCGTGGTGCTTCAGCAGTAGGTCGAGCCAACTGCGCTGCTTCGGCGAAGGCGCGTCGGCCATGAAGGCGATGCCGCCGAGAAACTGGCCCTCCCGCTGCTTCAGGGCCGCGCCAGACGCGAGCAGCGCCTTCGCAGCGGCCCGATGGTCCGGGAAGGGCGCGGCGACGCTCATAGCGGCTCCTGCGGCGACGGCGTCGCGGTCGAGAGCGGGCCGACGGTCGCCCGGCTGGCGTCAGCACCCGGCGCGGGCGGCACGGGTGTTGCGTCCGGCGCGACCGGCACGGGGGGAGCGACGGGCAGCACGTAGCCGGGTCCGCCGTTCTCGCGCTTGATCCACCGCAGCGCGCCCTCGAAGGTCATCCGCTTCAGTGTCCGGTGCGCAGCTGCTCGCGACGTGCCGATAGCCGCGGCGATCTCCGCGGCCGCGAGTGGCGGGCCACCCGCGCGCATGACGGCGAGAACGTCCGCCTGGTCGACGATGATCCGCGCCGCGGCCATGTGCCGAGCGTGCGCCGCCGCCCTGCGGCCGCGCCGTGCGGCTGGTGACCGCGGCCGCCGCCGATCAGCCATCCTTGCCGCCCGCCGCCTTCGCCTCCTGCTCAGCGAAGTGCTTCGCCAGCGTCGACCGTCGCGCACAGACGATTGCGCCCATTTGGAAGGTGGGGAGAGCCTTGCTGGCGTGCAGATGATAGACCCGTGCCCTACTCAAGCTTAGGTGCTCTGCGATCGCCGCGGCACCGTGAAGTAAGTCCGCGTCCGCTCTGTTCCGTGCGTCTGACATGTGTGACTCCATGCGTTATCGGGCCGCCGGAAACCGCGAAAAACCATATGTAACCGCCTTGGACGGCCTATACCGGGCTAGAATGGCTCTGCGCACAAAAAGGGGAGCCGAAGCTCCCCTAAGTTGTTGTTATCGCGCCGTTCTTTGTTGCTACTGTCACGCATCATCAAGAGCGGGCAGGGGTCGAGATGGGCGAAGTAGCCGACTGTGTTGCAGATCAGCTCGGTCTTCAGCAGCTGCGTCGCGACCATCGCGGTGACGATGTGGACGCCAGGCTCCGTCACCGCGAGCATCGGCCCGCGCGCGATCTCGACGGTCGACGTCCGCCACCGGCCCGACGTGCTGCCGGCCTCGCGCGCGAGGTGCCGGTAGCGGTCGGCCCAGTCCGGCACCGAAAGGCGCGGCGGCGGCGTCCACCCGCGAGCGTAGGCGAGGGTCAGCCGGTCGGCCTTCGGCGCCGGCAGTGCGGCCATGGCAGGATCCTGCGGCTACTTCCTCGCCGTGGCGAGCGCGCGAGCGATGGCGTCGTCGAAGGCACGCCCGGCATTGGCGGTGACATAGGCCCCGGCGCGCTCGTAGAAGTCGAGGCGCTTCGGCGCGGGCGTCGTGTCCTCGAACTGGATCAGCAGGGTTAGGCCGGTGCTGACGCCCACGGCGTTCCGCCGCGTGTTGCCCTTGGTACCGCGCCCGCCGTCCTTGCGTTCGCCATAGGCCGGACGCTGCCATACGCCCGATACCGTCTTGCCCGATCGGCGGAAGCGAACGGCACCGATGAAGACGTCGGGCTTGCCCTTGAGCGACTTCAGCTTGCCGCGGGTCAGGTTGCCGTACTGGTTCGTGCCGACGACGCGAGGCACCAGCATGGCTTTCTTGGTGCCGAGCGAGCGCTCGCCGCCAAGAACATAGGGCGTGAGGTAGGTCGCCTGGACGTCCTTGGCGAAGACGGTGGCGATCGGCTTGGCCTTCGTCGCCGCGGCGATGGCGAAGGCGTTGACGGTGAACGGCGTCGGCGCGTCGAACGTCTCGACGACGTCGTCCTTCTCCTGAGTACGGACGCCGCTCGCCAGCGCGTTCAGCGCCAGGCTAGTGGCGAAGGGCAGCTGCCGCAGATCGAGGTCGCGGAACGCTCGCTTGGCATCGGTGAGGTCGACCTTGATCGTCAGTCCGGTCACGGCTGCCTCACAGCCCGACGCGGACCCCGCCACCGACAAAGGCGCGTCCTGAAAGATGGACCGGGGCAGGGGGCGCCGGGATGTACAGCCACAGCCCCGCCTCCACACGCGCGACGGTGACGCCGATCGTCGGCGCTAGCCACGCGCCGTTCTCCGCGTAGGCGAGCGACACGCCGTCTGCGGGCCCGGTCATCGCACCGCCTTCGACGCGGGCGAGTGCGGCACCATCGGGCGGCTTGAGCCAGCTGCCGCCCTCGATCTTGGCGAGGTCGAACGACACGGATCAGGCCGCCTTGACGAACTTCTCGGCCGCGTTGAACCCGGCGTAGGTAACCGGGCCGCCGCTGAACGAGGTGATCAGCGCCCCGCGCGGTTCGAAACCGCCGTTGGGGTTGATGTTGGCCGACGTGTTGTCGGTCGGCGTCGCGTCGCGGAAGCCGAACTGCGCGTTCGACATGCCGCCGGTGAGGCGGACCCTGCCGTTGAGGTAGGCCCCGTAGATCGACAAGCCGCCGATCGCCGACAACGCCGAGGTCGTCGCGCCGCGACCGCCGGCGGCGGTCAGCGACCAGAAGGTCGTGTCGCTACTGTCGGTCACGTCCGTGATGAGGCCGCTGCCGCCGGTGTAGTAGGAGCCGAGCGCGTTGAAAGTCGCCGCCTGGCCGCGGTAGTCGCGCAGGTCGAAGTCGGCGGCGGCGACCTGGGAGTAGTACATGTAATAGCCGGGAGAGTTCGACGGGTTCATCAGCTGCATGCCAGCGATGTTGTTCACCGCAGCACTCAGACCAGAGACGATGGCGACGACGGCGCCGCCCAGTCTGATCGTCACTGAACCGGAAACCCCACAAACGATGGAAACGTCCATACGCACGAGGGAGTTGATCGGCAGAATGAAAAGTGTTCCGCTCGTAACCCAGCTGGTTCCGTTCCAATAGCTGATGCCGATGTTGTTCGGGTTCGTGGCGACAATGCGAATGACCGGAAGCGCCGCAGAGTTAATGAACGTCGCCAGAATGCTGTTCGTCCCGCCGGCATAGCCGAGCATATACAGGTCGAAGTGAAAATAAATCGTCGTCGGCGTGGCACCGCCGATGAATGGCATCGTCTGTGCGAACTCGCCCGTGCCGCCGCCGATAACGCGAACACAATTCGGCTGATACAACGTGTCGACCGTGCCCGCGACGCCCGTGCTATCGACGACGTTACCGTTGCTCGCGATCAGCGACGCGAGCGTCGAGCTTGGGGTGACGTAGACGGCCACGGGTCAGGCGACCGGAACGATGATCAGCGTGCCGGCAGCGCTGTCCTGCACGACGTGGATGACGTCGCCCGGCGTGATCTGCATGTGGAACTTCTCTCCCGCCTCGAGGGGCAGCGATGCCGCGGCCGTCGCGCTGGCGACGGCGTCGACCCGTACCCAGCAGGCGTTCGTCTTGGCGTGCAGAAGGACTTCGTTCGCGGCGATCGGGCTCGACGTCGCGTCCGTGCCGGTGAAGGCGACGCGCTGGCCGTTGGTCCAATCATAGGCGCGCGTCGTCTGGCCGACCTGGACCGGCACCGTCGCCAGCAGGCGGGCGAGGCCGCCGAGGTTGATGGCGACGTTGACCGAGCCGGTGCCGGTCGTCGACACGCGGAAGCGCACCGCGACGCAGCCTGCCGTCTCGACGGTGAAGACGCCGCCGACCGCCGTCGTCTTGGCGCGATAGCCGCCGCCCATCGGGTAGCCATAGACCGCGGTCCACGTGCCGCCGCTCGTGCGCTGGACCTCGAAGGTGCCGACCGCGGCACCGCCGAGCGCGACGCCGGCGGTGCCGATCTCGAAGCTCGCCGTGCCCTGGCCGCCAACCGGCGAGCCGACGTAGTTCGCGGTCGAGTTGAGCGCGAGCGGGGTTGCGCCGCAGACGACGTCGGCGCGCTGAAGGGTGGTCAGCAGGCCCTTGAGGTCGAGGTCGGTGCCGTCGGGATTGATCAGCTGCGCCAGCTCGGCGATCGACCCGTCGCCGCTGTCGACGCCGGCGCGCTCGACCTGTTGGCCGAGGCCGTTGAGAATGAGGATGGGAGCGCGGGCCATCAGGCGTCTCCCGTAAAGTCGGCGGCATCCGACCCGAGGTCGGCGAGCTGCTGGTGGACGTAGGGTTCGAGCGCGCCGGTAACGCGCTCCTGGTCGACGCCGAGGTCGGCGGCGAGCAACGGGCCTATCCGGGTCGTGAAGTTAAGCCAGGCGTCGCGGGCGCGGCGCGCGGCCTCGAACAGAATGCGCTCGGCCACCGCGACGTCGACCACGCTGCCGGCTTCCTTGCGGGCGGCGAGCAGGTGCTTCAGCGCGAGGGCGTTTTCCTTGATGGCCTCGGCCGTGACTTTCGTGCGGAAGCGGCCGGCGAGCAGGTCTTCGATGAAGGCCGCGAGCTGATCGTCGTCGATCTCGTCGCCGGGTTCGTCATCGTCGGCCTCGGCGGGTTCGGCCGCGGGAGCGACGCGAGGGCGTTTTGCTGGCTTGGCCGGCGCGGCGTCAACCGGCGCGTCAACCGATCGCTTGGTTGACGCCGGCTTCTTGTCGGTTGACCGGAAGCGCCCGTAGCCGCTCGCGGCCATGCGCTTGTCGGACGCCTCGACGTCGATCTTCCCATCGACGACGACGAGAACGCCGGACGCTTTCCACTTCGCCGCCGCCTGCTTCGACGCCCCGTGCGTCGCCGCGAAGGCGGTCAGCGAGAGAAGCGTCATCGCCCTCCCCCGCCCCCGTCAACCACCTTTCACACCCCAGAGCTGGTAAAAATCCGGGGCGCGCAATTTCCCACGATCGGAGATGGTCTGGGAAGGACCCAATCTCAGTGGCTTAGCAGTGCAGGGTAGGGTGGTGAGAGCGCCCGGCAAGGCGGTGGTCCGCCTGCGGCGCAATACACACCGATGACGTATCCATAGCGCGTCCATGTACGCCGTCAAGCCCCTAATCGGCATTGACCACATGCCCGATGCCCAACCGCAGCCGGTACGCCGCGACCTTGAAGTTCATGCTCGCGTGGCGCTTCGCCCGGTCACGTGACAGACCGGGATAGCAGCGGTGCCCGACAGACTCGAACGTCTCATCATCATGCATCACCCCGTCGAAGACGTTGATGACGCTGTGCGGGATGAACGATCGTGCCCACTTCAGATCGGCATTGGCCTGCACTGCGACCTCGCTCCGCGTGATGGTCGCGCCGCCGCCACCACCGCCGCCGCTGGCCGCCAAGGTGCAGCGCGTCAGTCCGGCCGACGCCAATGCCAGCCTGGCCGCATACCACTCCAGCACGACGAAGACGGTCCGATCGATCACCTTCGCGTTGTAGAGCGTCTCGAAGTGCGGCAGCCGGCGAACCGCCTTGTGCTGCCTGATCTCCCCCTTGATGGTGACCTCGCCAAGCGGATTTGGCACCGTGACCACGGCGTGGACGAACCGCTGCAGCTGTTCCGGCGGCAAGCCCGCCTGCTGGATCACGGGCGCGAGCCGCGGACGCGCCTGGACCTTGCGATACTTCTTCGGACGCGAAACGCACGACTTGACCATTTTCCTTCTCCCCACCCGCTCGCTTTAACGCCGCCCCATCGCCGATCAGCCCGACGCGACGACTTCCCCTTCGATGTGGTAGCGCCGCAGAGGGTCGAGCCGCTGCGCGAACGCCTTGAGCTCCTCGCTGACGCCGCCCGGATGCTCGTCCCCACCGACGCCATCCTTTGCAGCCGCCTGGACCACCAAGTCGAGAAACGGCGAGGCCGCCATGCGAGGCCTCGCAGCCTCGCCTTCATCTGAAACACGTCCCTTTGCAGCGAGTTCGCACCGGAGCTCGGCGAAACCCTTGAGGATGGCGTCGCGCTCTTCAGGCGACGGCTTGGGCACCTCCACCGCCGCCGGGAGCGCCGCCAACTGCCGCAGGCGCGCCAACCGCCGCCGGCGCTCGGCCAGATCCGTCGCAACCGCCTCGCGCAGTTCCGCCACCGTCGGACGCCACCGGCAATTCTTGATTGCCCACACCACCGCTTTCCGCAGCAGGTCGACCGGCACGTCGTCGAGCCCGAGGGCGAAGACGTCGATCGTGAGTTCGGCCTCGCGCTCGCTCGTCGCGCGCGACGGCAGCGTGCCGAGAAGGGCAAGGGTACGCTCGATCGCCTTCGATGCGACCGGCTTGCCGCAAGGCCCGATCGCTGGCGGCGGCACCGCGAGCTCAACCTCGGCACGGCGGATCAGGTCCGGAAGCAGCGCCGGTTCCGGAAACCATGCCGGAACAGGCCCGGGCTCACCCATCGCCTGCCAAACGGTCGAGACAAATGTCGGTAAGGCTGCGCTTGGGTCGGCTAGCGGTCCCATCGGCGAACAGGTCTGAAGGTCGGTCGAGGGTTCCACGGGGTTCGCTCCGAAGCGGGAAGACATCGCGCCAGCCGTTGCGCGTCGATTGGTCGAGCATCTCGCCTGGCGGTTGTCCGGTGTCGGCCGAAATCCGCACCAGCCGGGCTAGGATGCGCTTGCCGCCGTCGCTGATCGGTGCCCGGATCGACCGGCGCATCGTCTGAAAGGCCGTCCACTGCTCGCTCGACACGCCATCGGGCAGCTCAGGCGGCGCGGATCGCGCGCGCGGGCCAGGAGATGAAGGCGAAGCCTTTATCTCCTTATTGAGGGTTCTTGAAGGTTTGGGCGAACGACGTTCGGGGGTAAGTGCTGTTTCGTTCGGGACGAACGACGTTCGGGGCGAACGACGTTCGGGGGTCAAGCGGTCGCTGGATGCGCTTTCCGCGGCATCGGAACCTGCCTTCGGCGCGACCTGCGAAGCGTCGGAAACGGGGTGGATGTAGTAGTTGCAGCCCTTGCCGGGGACCTGAACGCGGTGCAGGTGGCCAGCCGCCTCGAGCCGCTGCACGATCAGCTGCGCGCCGCGCGCGGTCATGCCTGCCCGCCGCGCAATAGCCGCCATGGACGGCCAGCAATGGCCGTCGTCGTTCGCGTTGTCGGCGAGGCTCAACAGCACGATCTTCTCGCCGGTCGGAAGATCGAGCGCCCAGACGCCGGCCATGAGGGTGATGCTCATGATCGCGAACCGAGCGTGAATGGAGCCGGCCTGCACTCGTAGGCGACGTAGAGCGGGTGTTGCGGGCTGCCGTCGGCGTTGACCGACAGCGCATGCGGCACAATCCCCCGGAAGAGCGACAGAACTGCGCGAGGGCGATCCAATCTCACCCTGGCCCCGTGCGCACCCCAGCCGCAGAGCAGCATCCCGCCGCGTTCACGCAGTTCGGCGGCAACCATCGACAGCGCCTCGTCGTTGCCCGGGCCGACCGGATCGACGCCGCGATAAAGGTGACGCGGATCGGTTGCGCGCGCGGCATACAAGTTGATGACGATCAGCGTCCCGAAGCCGAGCGCGCGGGAGCGGCGCTCCAGCCGTTCGACGGTAGGATCGTTGGCGATCTCGTCGGCCGTGCTCGGGTTGAGCATCAGGGCGACGAGAAGAGGCTTCGTTACGTCCCAGACAATGCGCAGAACATAGCGCCACCGCCTGCATTCACTGAAGATCGCGGACCGCAACGGCGACGGGCTGACGTCGATGCTAGCCGACGATGCGAACGAAAACAGATCGCTCACGCGCCCACCAGATCGCGAAACAGGATCGGCTCGACCGAGCCATCGCCGTGCTTCCGGTCGAGCCACGTATCACCGCTCGGCTCGCTACCATCCCAGCGCTGCGGCCAAGTCCGCGCGGCGGTCAGTTCTCTGATGCGCGCCTCTTCGTCGGCGTCAAGAATGTCGAGCGAAGGCCGACCGAGCGCTTCGGCGGCGACGTTGACCCGCGCCTGGATCGCTATGACCTGTTCAAGGGCGGCCAGCCGCACGTCGAGCTTGATCGGCCCGGCGCGTTGTCCCGACGCCGACAGCGAGCCGTCCTTCAGCCGTTCGGGCTCGGCCTTGCGCAATCTGTTCTTCATAAGCCGCAGCGATCGGTAGATCGGCCGCAGCTCGAGCAGCGGGGCGAGGTACGCCCACGCCGGCATGGCGACGATCGTCCGCAGCGCCACGTCCTCGCTCGCCAGCGGGCAGGCGATGCAGCCGGTGCGGGCATTGACCTCGACGGCATCGTCGCCGCCGTAGGCGTCGGCTAGGACCGCCGTGTCCCACCCGCCGAACTCGGGCTGCGGCGCGAAGATCTTCAGCCAGTCCCAGACGGTGCACACCCGCCAGTGGAGGATCGGTGCAAGCGTCGCCAGTCGGCCGCGGATACCTTTGGCGTTCGGCAGCACCTGCTGGTACCAGCCCTGCCCGCACTCCGCGCCGTCGCGCGAGCACGACATCGTGATCCGCCCGTCGCGGACCGCGCTCTCGCCCTCTCGCACGCCGGTGATCATCAGCGCCGATCCCGGCACGGCCGCGAGCGCGCGCTCCAGCGCGTCAGCCATCGGGTCGACCTTGATCTGCCGGGTGCACCAGCGGAGCGTGTTGTTGTTCGGCGGCGGCACGCCCCGGCCGAGCATGTAGACCATGAAGCGCTTGTCGAGCGGCGCGCGTACGACCTCGACGGTGATCCAGTCGCGAGTGCGCAGCTTGGCGATGATCGCCTCGGCGCTGACCTGGATCGGCGGCAGCTCCTGCCGCGTGTCGGCATAGAAAACCCACAGCCGCGTCGGGCGCGGCAGCTCGCCGCTCTCGATCAGGTGCACGATCAGCGTCAGCGTCGCCGTGCTGTCCTTCCCGCCCGACCAAGCGACGGCGACATGCTCGTGCCGGTCCCAGTAGGCGCGGAGCGACTGCAGCGTGAGGTCGATCGCCTCCTCACCGACCATACGGGGCCCGATGGCGAACAGACTTGCGGGCGCGCTCACCCTCGCAACTCGTCGAATCGCTCGAGGAACCGCCGCTCGGCCTCGACGTCGGGCAGACAGTCGATCCGAATGTCGGCGACAGGACGATCGGCGAGCCACGTCGCGGCGATCTCCGGCGAGCGCAGCGCGCGATGTTCGGTCGACAGCATCACCAGGTCAGCCGCCTTGACCTCCGGATCCTCGGGCCAGCCGAACCCGAAGCGATCCGCGACCGCCATCATGACGCGATGCTCGATCAGCTTGAACTCGGGACAGAGCCGCTTCAACGGCGACGGCATGTCGCCGGTGAAGGCCTCGCTGGCGTCGTGCATGAGCCCGGCGAGGGCCAGCCGAGGCGGCACCAGTCGGCTGACCCAGACGCTGTGTTCCGCAACCGAGTAGAAGGTCGCAGTCTGGCCAGCGAACCGAGCGCAGCGCGACAGGCCGACGGCAATGTCCTCAATCGTGAAATCGCTGCCAGCCGGATCGGCGTAGTCGAAGTACGACCCTGATCGCAGCAGGATCGTCGTGCCAATGTCGGCGGTCTTGACCGCGCGCTCAGCGAGCATCGTCATCGCCCGCAAGCATCGCGTCGGACGCCTTGAAGACGAAGAGCGGCGGCGAGCCGTTCTCCGGACGCACCGCCTCGCAGTGGGTTACGACGAACGGTGGAAAGGACGTTGCGAACAGGCCAGCCGCATCGCGACCGCCGATGGTCAGCAGCCAGCCCCCCCCCCCGCTTGTTCCGTTTCGCGACGAAGCGGCCAGTCGCGTCGTCCACCGAAACGGCGATCTTGCCGGCGTCTGTGCCGGTGCCGAACATCAGTCGGACCCGCTGCGGCGACGGGCCGAACTTCGCGGACCTGGCCAGGTCATCGCCCACTTTTATGGCGATATAACCCGGGCCAACGCCCTTCGGTGCTTTACGCGTCGAGACGGCGACGCCATGTCCCGGCACCTTCGGCTTCGGCACCGCCGTCGTCCGTTCGATCTCTTCCCAAGCCATCTCATCCCTCCCCGATGTTCATACTCTGATCTCCGGCGTCTCCACCGCGAGCGCGATCGTCAGCGGGCGCACCCACACGGGATCGTTCGACAGCAGGAAGCTCTCGCCGCTCCACGCCAGCAGCAGTGTCCGCCCCATCGTCGAGGCGATCGCCGCGGCGGCGTCGCGGGGGACGGCGTTGCCGATCCGCTCGCGCCAGGCGCTGTCGCTCTGCCCGTCGAGCCCGAACGCCTCTTCGGGATCGAACAGCGACTGCAACGCGGCGAGCTCGAGCGTGGTGAACGGCCGGTGCCAGGTACAGTCGCGCGCCTCGATCCGGCAGACGAGCCGGTCCGACGGCGCAGGCAGCCCGGCGGCCGCGTCGACCGCCGCACCGTCGCGCGGATCGGCGACCGACCAGCGGCCGCGGTCGTGCTTGGCGAACCCCGGCACCGCCGAGCTCGGCTCGTCCCAGGCGCTGACGCCGTAGTGCCCCTGCGTCGTGTAGCCGGCGCGGTCGGCGGCGAGGCCGCAGCGCGGGTCGGCGACGCTCATCGCCCCCGACCCGACGCGGTCGGAGCCGGTGACGGTGCCGGCCGGCGCGTCGTAGGCATGGACGCGCATCTTGCTTGTGTGCTGCCCCATCGCCCCTTCGGCGTAGCGCGGATCAGCGACGGCGAACGCGCCGTTGCCCGTCGTACTGGCGGCGATCACCGATCCGCCAGGTTCGGCGAAAGCGGTGACGCGGTACTTGCCCTCGCCGCGGCTGCCGTCGGGCGCGCGGGGATCGGACACGCACTGCCCGCTGCCGTGCGCGCTGCTGACCGCGCCGGTCTGCCCCGCCCAGGGCACGATGCGAAACTCGTTGTAGTGCTTCGCCGGGCCGGCATGCCGCGGGTCGGCGACCGAGTAGCTGCCGCTGCCCGCCGCCGCCTTGCCGCTGACCGCGTACGCGGCGTCGCCCCAGCGCTGGACGCCGTACTGACCGAACTCGGCCCGGCCAGCGTCCCGGCGCGGATCGGCGACCGAGCCGCCGTTGTTCGACGGGCTGTGGCCGCTCGACACCGCCCCGCCGGGGTCACTCCAGCGGGTCACGTCGTAGCCGCCCTGAGCGTTGCCGGCCAGCTCGCGCGCACTGCGCGGGTCGGCCACCGCGTAGCGCCCCGCGCCCGGCCGGCCGTTGCTGCTGACCGTCGCCGCGACGTCGTCCCACCCGGTGACGCCAAGCACGCCGCGGTGCCACGCCGGCGCGATGCCGAAGTCCAAGAGGTTGCCGTCGTCGCCGACGCGCAGTCCGTTCAGCGACCGCCAGTCCTTCCCCGCCTCGACGAAGGCGAGGCGCACCCACGTCCGCCACTGCAGCGACGGCACGCGGTGCATCGCCCCGCCCGCCGGGTCGCCCGGCAGCGGCAGCCGCCCCAGCACCTCGCCGACCCCGCGCAGCGGCAGCCGCACCGGCTCGTACAGGTACGGCGGCACCTTGGCGCGGTGGCGCGCGACGAGCAGGAAGCGCTTGCGGCTCTGCGCCAGGCCGCCGAGCTCGCCGCAGTCGTGCGTCGTCTCGGCGACGCTGTACCCGTAGGCGCGCAGCAGGTCGCCGATCGCGTCGAGCAGCTTGCGTCCGCGCGAGGCGATCCGCGGCACGTTCTCGAAGATGACCAGCTCGGGCGGGTCGCCGGCCCACGCCTCGAGCGTCAGGAAGATGCCGCGCAGCGTCAGCCGGTTCAGCGCCTGGTACTTCGCCGTCTTCGACGCCGCCTCGTTCAGCAGCCCCGAGAAGCCCTTGCAGGGTGCCGACAGGAAGACGATGTGCGGCCGCTCGCCGCCGGCGGCGTTCGCGATGTCGGCCGGTGTCGCCTCGCGCCAGTCCGGCCCCGGCTCGCGGCCGTGGAAGGCGCGGTACTGGTCGCGGTCGAACAGGTCGATGACCGTGCCCGGCACACCGGCCAGCCGGCCGAAGTCGCGGATGCCGGCGGGATCGACGTCGACCCCGCCGATGCAGCGGAAGCGCGCGACCATGTTGCCGACGCGCGCCGATCCCCGGTTGAACCCCGCCGCCCCGCCGCCGAGGCCGCAGAACAGGTGGAAGTGGCGGATTTCGCGGACGTCGGTCACAGCGCTGGCTTGCCGTCGAGCACACGGTGCAGCGCCGAACGCGCCGCTTCGTTGCTAAGATAGAACAGCTTCGACGCCTCGACGCCGAGCAGGATCACA
Organism: Sphingomonadaceae bacterium; assembly: GCA_019245455.1. GTDB lineage: Bacteria > Pseudomonadota > Alphaproteobacteria > Sphingomonadales > Sphingomonadaceae > Polymorphobacter_B. The sequence goes on from JAFARM010000385.1 coordinate 14,174, forward strand.
CCAGCCGTCGGCTGCTGAACTTCCCTTTCAAGCTTGTAGCCGTCGTCGCCGGCAAGATGGACCGCCCAGCCGGAAATGCAGTGCGACGTGCCGCATCCGCCGCTCTCGTTGTGCCATTTCCTCATGTCGAGGTTGGCCGGATCGGCCAACGCGTGCCGCGCGACTTCCTCCAGCCGGGCCTTCGCAGTCTCGGCATCGGGCAAGAGATGGCCGCCGACGCTGGTGAGCGCGCCAGCGTCGAGCTTGGCGTCCGACCTGATGTCGAGCGAGCCGCCGACGCTGGTGAGCGCGTCGAGCTTGGCGTCCGACCTGATGTCGAGCGAGCCGCCGACGCTGGTGAGCGCGTCGAGCTTGGCGTCCGACCAGATGTAGAGCGAGCCGCCGACGCTGGTGAGCGCGTCGAGCTTGGCGTCCGACCAGATGTAGAGCGAGCCGCCGACGCTGGTGAGCGCGTCGAGCTTGGCGTCCGACCTGATGTCGAGCGAGCCGCCGACGCTGGTGAGCGCGT
>JAFARM010000216.1 GCA_019245455.1 Sphingomonadaceae bacterium
GCCAAATCAAAATGGTCTTAAGCACCAGCAGGATCGTGGGAACCATGCCTCCAAGAGTGTGGAGGCTGTTGACAAAGCTGGTTGACGCTTCGTGGCGATACCCGACAGCGAGGCCGACCAAAGACCCGACGGCCATCGCGAGCACAACCCAAGCAAATCTGTCTCGCGTCACCGCTCGAAGCTCCCCGTGCGCCGGATCTTCCGCTGCAGCGCAAGGATGCCGTACAGCAGCGCCTCGGCGGTCGGCGGGCAGCCGGGGACGTAGATGTCGACGGGCACGATCCGGTCGCAGCCGCGCACGACGCTGTAGCTATAGTGGTAATAGCCGCCGCCGTTGGCGCACGACCCCATCGAGATGACGTAGCGCGGCTCCGGCATCTGGTCGTACACGCGCCGCAGCGCCGGGGCCATCTTGTTGCACAGCGTGCCGGCGACGATCATCACGTCCGACTGGCGCGGGCTCGCGCGCGGGGCGAAGCCGAAGCGTTCGGCGTCGTACTTGGGCATCGAGGTGTGCATCATCTCGACCGCGCAGCACGCCAGGCCGAACGTCATCCACCACATCGAGCCGGTGCGCGCCCAGTTGAACAGGTCCTCGGTCGAGGTCAGCAGGAAGCCCTTGTTCGACATCTCGCTGTTGACGTCGGTCAGGAAGCCGTCGCGCAGCCCCTCCGGCACGGTCAGCGCCGACGCGGGGCTGTCGCCGAGCACCCGCGCCTGCTGTTCCTCGGTAAGAAGATTCCCGTTCATTCCCAATCCAGTGCGCCGGCTTTCCAGGCGTAGATAAGGCCGATCGCCAGCTCCGCCAGGAACTGCATCATCGCGCCCCACCCCGGCACCCCTGTCCAGTGGAGCGACACCGCCCAGGGGAACAGGTATGCCGCCTCGAGGTCGAAGACGATGAACAGGATCGAGACCAGGTAGAAGCGGACGTCGAACTGCGCGCGGCTGTCGGAGAACGCCGGAAAGCCGGATTCGTATTCGCTCAATTTCTGCGGGTCGGGCCGCGCCGTGCCGGTCAGACGCGACACCAGCACCGGTGCGCCGACGAAGATCAGCGAAAAGGCGATGCCGACCCCGACGAACAGCAGGATCGGCAGATACTGCCACGCAACGTCGGGCATGGCGAGCGGGGGAGCGGTTGAGGGCACGGCGCGGCCTTTTCCGGGTTCGCGCGCGGTTTAGGCGGCGGGCGCTGCGCGCGCAAGCATGGTACGCTGCCGCATCCTCGCGAGGCGGCGGTCACGCGCGCGTCAGGCGGACCTCGACCTCGCGCTCGACGAAGGTCCATTCGACCGTCGCGCGCAGGCGGGCAAGCATCGCGTCGAACGCCCCCGTCGCTTCCGGCGCAAACTCGAACCACGTCAGGAAGTCGAACGGCTCGCCGAGGTCGCGGGCGTGGAGCAGGCGGCGCGCGACCGCCGGCAGAACGTCGAGGCCGATCCCGATGTGATCCGACTGCGCGGCGAAGATCGCCCGCCGCTCGTCCTGCGCCAGCGCCCACCACGCGTCCGACTTCCGCATCGGGATCAGCACCGCCCGGCTCGCCGCCGGCCGGCCGAGCCCTTCCTGCCGGCTGCCGAGCGTCGTCGCCTCGGCGCGCTCGGTGTAGCGCGTGTTGCTCGCGACCCCGCGCAAGGTCCACGCCCCCAGCCCGGCGCCCCCTTGTTCCGCGCCCCCTTCCCCCGCTGTCGTCGACAGGAACGCGGCCGGCGGCAGGCCTTCGCCGGCGACCGCGTTGATCGCCTCGATGCGCCATTCGCCGGTATCGCCGGCGGTGAAGGAGGCGACCGGGGCCATGCCCGGCCTTTCGCTCAGCGCAGCGCGTTGGCTACAAGCCGCCCGAGCCGGCCGTGGATGCGATCGTTGCCGGCGACGATCTCGGCGCGGTCGAGCATCCGCTCGCCGCCGCGGAAGTCGGTGACGAAGCCGCCCGCTTCGCGCACCAGCAGAATGCCGGCCGCGACGTCCCACGGCTGCAAGCCCGCCTCCCAGTAGCCGTCGTACCGCCCCGCGGCGACCCAGGCGAGGTCGAGCGCAGCCGCCCCGAAGCGGCGGATGCCCGCGACCTCGGGCATGACGGCGTGGGCGACCGCCTCCCACTGCGGCTGGTCGCCGTGGCCGGCGAAGGGGATGCCGGTGGCAATCAGGGCGTCACTCATCTCGCGCCGGCCCGAGACGCGCAGGCGCCGGTCCTGCAGCCACGCGCCCTTGCCCTTCTCCGCCCAGAAGCTCTCGTCGGTCAGCGGCTGGTAGACCAGCCCGGCGACGACCTCGCCGCGCTCCTCGGCGGCGATCGAGATGGCGAAGTGGGGGATGCCGTGGAGGAAGTTGGTCGTGCCGTCGAGCGGATCGACGATCCAGCGCCGGTCGAGGTCGGTGCCGGCGGTCGCCCCCTCCTCCTCCATCAGCAGGCCCCAGTCGGGGCGGGCGTGGGTCAGCACCTCGCGGATCGTGCGCTCGGCGGCGCGGTCGGCGTTCGACACGAAGTCGGCGGTGCCCTTCCGCGAAACCTGCAGCGCATCGACCTCGCCGAAGTCGCGGCGCAGGCGCGGCGCGGCCTTGCGCGCGGCCTTTTCCATGACGGTGATGAGGGCGGAATGAGCGGGCATGGCAACTCCCCCCTCCCGCTTGCGGGAGGGGTCGGGGGTGGGCAGTCACACGGAGGACTTAGGCCAAATGCCCACCCCCGGCCCCTCCCGCAAGCGGGAGGGGAGAAGCTTACTCCGCCCGCCTCACATATTCGCGGGCATAGACGTCTACCACCACGCGCGTGCCGACGCCGATGAACGGCGGGACCATGATGCGGACCCCGTTCTCCAGCCGCGCCGGCTTGTAGCTCGACGAGGCGGTCTGGCCCTTCACCACGGCCTCGGTGTCGGCGATCACAGCCTCGATCTGGTCGGGCAGCTGGACGCTGATCGGCTTGTCCTCGTACAGCTCCATCGTCACGTCCATGCCGTCGGTCAGGAAGTCGGCGGCCTCGCCGAGCAGGTCCTTCGACAGGTTCGTCTGGTCGTACGTCACCGTGTCCATGAAGGTCAGGTCGTCGCCCTCGGCATACAGGAACTGGAAATCCTTGGTGTCGAGCCGCACCTTCTCGACCGTCTCCGCCGAGCGGAAGCGCTCGTTGGTCTTGCGCCCGTCGGTCAGGTTCTTGAGCTCGACCTGCATATACGCCCCGCCCTTGCCGGGCTGGGTGTGCTGGATCTTGACCGCGCGCCACAGCCCGCCCTGGTACTCAAGGATATTACCAGGCCGGATATCGACCGCGCTCATTTTCATGTCTGGCGTGCTTCTGTGATCGGGTGAGTGGAAGGCGCTGCCTCTAGCCGAAGCTCAGCCGCCTGCCAACACTGCGGCGAACGCGGCCACCGCCGCCGCCGGGCCGCCCGGGCTGCCCCACACGGCGTTGACCACGCACAGGAAGTCCGCGCCTGCCTCGATCAGCGGCGGCGCGTTCGCCGGCGTGATGCCGCCGATGGCGACGCACGGCAGCTGGCTGATCGTCGTCCACCACGTCAGGATGCCGGGCGTCGGGCGGTAGGAGCTGGGCTTGGTCGTCGTCTCGTAGAAGGCACCGAAGGCGACATAGTCGGCCCCCGCCTCGCCCGCCTCCATGGCGAAGTGGCGGCTGTCGTGGCACGTCGCGCCGATCTGCACGTCGGGGCCGAGCAGCGCGCGCGCGTCGCGGACGCTGCCGTCGCTCTGCCCGAGGTGGACGCCGTCGCTGCCGAGTTCCTTTGCCAGGTCCATGCGGTCGTTGAGGATGAACGCGACGCCGCGCGCCCGGCACAGCGGCATCAGCGCCTCGGCGGTGCGGCGGATGTGATCGTCGGACACGTCCTTCAGCCGCAGC
>JAFARM010000115.1 GCA_019245455.1 Sphingomonadaceae bacterium
AGCGGGTCTTCTCATCGACTGTGTAGTCCTCATCCTTCACCAGCTGGGGGATCACCCGGGCGTACTGCTGGTACTTCTCGGTGGAGTCAGTGCCCTGGCCGCTGATGATCAGGGGGGTGCGGGCCTCGTCGACGAGGCTCGAATCCACCTCGTCGACGATCGCGAAGTAAAGGTCACGCTGGACGCAGTCCGTGAGCTCGGTCGCCATGTTGTCGCGTAGGTAGTCGAAGCCGAACTCGTTATTGGTGCCGTAGGTGATGTCGGCATTGTAAGCGGCGCGGCGCGTATCGTCGTCGAGGTTGGGGATGATGACGCCGACCGTCATGCCGAGAAACTTGTAGACGCGCCCCATCCACTCGGCGTCGCGCGTCGCGAGATAGTCATTGACCGTGACGACGTGGACGCCCTTGCCCTCGAGCGCGTTCAGGTACACCGCCAGCGTCGCCACCAGCGTCTTGCCCTCGCCGGTGCGCATCTCGGCGATCTCGCCGCGATGAAGGACGATGCCGCCGATCAGCTGGACGTCGTAATGGCGCTGGCCGAGCGTCCGCTTGGCCGCTTCGCGCACCGTGGCGAACGCCTCGGGCAGCAGGTCGTCGAGCGTCTCGCCCGCCGCCAGCCGCGCGCGAAACGCCGCCGTCTGGTCCTGCAGCGCCGCGTCCGACATGGCTGCGATCGCCGCCTCGTGGCCGTTGATGCGGGCGATCAGGGGCGCGAGCGAGCGGACGTAGCGCTCGTTCGACGAGCCGAAGATGCGCTTCGCAATGCCTGCAAACATGAACGTCCTAACCGAAGACCGCGCGCACCGACCCCGCGCGCCGCGAACCGGCGGGACATAGGGAGCAGGGTGCGCCTAGTCAATTCGGGCGGGGTCCCGCTCTTGTTCTCTGTCATTCCCGCGGAAGGGGAACCCATCTCCCGAAGTCAGCCAGGGTGGCGAGCCGCGCCGCGTCGTCACCGACCCAGCGCAGGAGATGGGTCCCCGCTTTCGCGGGGATGACAAGAAGCGGAAGCGCCGGGTGGCAGGGTGCGGGGTAGTGCCCTCAGCGCGGCACGGGCGCAGCGGTGAAGCCGACGCTCACCTGCCGCACCGCCGCCACCGGCTGCTGCTGCCGGTCGAGCCCGGGGCTGAGCGTCGCCGCCTGCAGCTGCCGGCAGCCGAGCCGGTCGAGCGCGGCACTGCCGCTCGACCGCGCGACGTCGCAGGCGGTGACGCGGCCGCCGGCGTCGGTCGTTAGGATCAGGTCGGCGACTGCCATCGTCGCCGCACCCGGCATCGCGCCGACCTGGAGCGCAAAGTCGAGCGGCGCCGGCGCGACCCCGCCGCGGTTCATCGACAGGTCGAGCCGCACCACCGCCGGAACCGGGCTGCCACTGGCGTCGCGCGCCGGGGCGTAGCGCGCGCGGGCCGTCAGATAGGCGCAGACCTGCTTCGCCAGCCGCGGCGTCGCCGGCGGATCGACGGTGCAGGCGACCGGCTGCCCGGCCGTGTCGAGGTGAAGACTCGCGCGCAGGTCCATGCCGCGCGTCTCGGCGGTGAAGGCACCAATGTTGGTCAGATCGGTCGGCACCGGCCGCCCGAGCGGGACCGGCATCGTCGCGAGCGCGAACGCGATGAGCAACATGGTCCTTGCCTCCCCGGCCGCACGTCACCAAAGCGGGCGGACGATGTCAATCTCCCCCCTCGCCCGCCCCTTCCACGACCTGCCGCCGGTCGCCGGCGTCCGGCTCGGCCCGGCGACGGCGGGGTACAAGAACTGGACGCGCGCCGACGTGCTGCTGGCCGAGTTCGCGCCCGGCACGACGGTCGCGGGCGTGCTGACGCGGTCGAAGTGCCCGTCGCCCGAGGTCGAGTGGTGCCGGCGGGCGCTGGCGGGTGGCAGTGCGCGGGCGCTGATGGTCAATGCCGGTAACTCGAACGCCTTCACCGGCTCGGCGGGCAGGGACGCCAGCCGCGCCCAGGTCGAGGCGGTGGCGGCGGCGGTCGGCTGCGCGGCGGGGGAGGTATTCGTCGCCTCGACCGGCGTCATCGGCGTGCCGCTGCCGCGCGACAAGGCGGTGGGGGTCGTCGCCGCCGCCCGTGACGCCCTGGGTGCGGCAAGCTTCCACGACGCGTGCACGGCGATCGTCACGACCGACACCTTCGCCAAGGGGGCGACGGCGACCGCCGTGATCGGGGGGGTTCGCGTGGTGGTCACGGGAATCGTCAAGGGATCGGGCATGATCGCGCCCGATATGGCGACAATGCTCGGCTTCGTTTTCACCGATGCGGTTATCGCCGTACCCCTGTTGCAGGCGATGCTGGCGGACGCAGCCGATCGCAGCTTCAACGCCATCACCGTCGACGGCGACACCTCGACTTCCGACACCGTCCTCGCCTTCGCAACCGGCGCGGCGGGAAATAGGCCATTGGAATCGCTCGACTCATCCGGAGCAGACGCGTTCGCCGCGGCCCTGCGCGAAGTGTGCACGACGCTCGCCCGACTGGTCGTCCGCGACGGCGAGGGCGCGACGAAGTTCGTCACGGTCGAGGTCGAGGGCGCGGAAAGCGACGCGGCGGCCAAGCGGATCGCACTGTCGATCGCCAACTCGCCGCTGGTCAAGACGGCGATCGCCGGCGGCGACGCCAACTGGGGCCGAGTCGTCATGGCCGTCGGCAAGGCGGGCGAGGCCGCCGACCGCGACCGGCTGGAGATCCGCTTCGGCGGCACGACGGTCGCGCGGAACGGGGCCGTCGTCGCAGGTTACGACGAAACGCCGGTCGCCAACCACCTGAAAGGACAGGAGGTCGAGATCGGCGTCGACCTCCACCTCGGCCGCGGCCGGGCGCGCGTCTGGACCTGCGATCTGACGCACGGCTACGTCAGCATCAACGGCGACTATCGCAGCTGATCCCTCGTCGCCGGGGAGTGTCGGACCTTACGCCGCCTGTGCGCTCCCGAGCTCGCCTTCGAGCCAGTTCTTCAGGTGCGACTTGGGGGCCGCGCCGACCTTGGTCGCCGCCGGCTTGCCGTCCTTGAACAGGATCATCGTCGGGATGCCGCGAACGCCGTACTTCGTCGGCGCGTCGGGGTTCTCGTCGATGTTGAGCTTGACAATATCGACGCCCGCGAGCTCGTCGTTGATCTCCTCGAGCGCCGGGCCGATCTGGCGGCACGGGCCGCACCACTCGGCCCAGAAGTCGACGAGCACA
>JAFARM010000292.1 GCA_019245455.1 Sphingomonadaceae bacterium
CAGCTTTGCGATGAGCGCCGCGACCAGACGCTCGGCCCCCGCCGGGTCCATCAACACGCGCGCGCATTGAAGGTAGCGGCTCGACCGCAGCCCCGACGACCGGATGAAATGCCCCTCCAGGAGCGCCCCCGCGGCGCGGAACTCGGCAAGCACGTCGGCGTCGGTCATGGCTTCTGCTACCCCGCTCGAAGCCCGGTGGAAAGCCGCACCTCGTTGCGCTATGCCAACGAACGGGCACGCAGGGGGCATCCGGGATGAGGGTTTCACGCACGGCAGGGACTACTGACGCCGTTGCGATCCTCTACCCGACCGGCAACAAGCAGGACGGCTTCTGGGAAGTCGAGGACGAGCTCGGCACCAAGGGCTGGGTGCCGGAAGCGGCGATCGCGGTCGCGCGGTAGCAGCCTCCCCTCCCGCTTGCGGGAGGGGCGAGAGACGCCCGAAGGGCGGCCCGTGGGCGTGTTCGGCAGGCTGCCGCCCCTCGCTTTCCCACCCCCGGCCCCTCCCGCAAGCGGGAGGGGAGGCTTCACGCCTTCACCCGCTCCACCGTCACCACCGCCTTCGTCGCCCGCAGCGCGGCGATGATGTTGGTCAGGTGCGCCAGGTCGTCGACCTCGATATCGACGACGTACGTGTGGAAGGCGCGGTCGCGGTCGGTCAGGTTGAGGTTGACGATGTTCGCCCCGTGATGCGCCAGAATGGCGGTCATCGCCGCCAGGCTGCCGGGCTGGTTATGCACGACCGCCGACACCCGCGCGGTTCCGCCGCCCGTCTCGTCGCCCCAATGCAGGTCGAGCCATTCGCCGGCGTCGCCGTCGGGATCGGCCAAACGGGCGCAGTCGATGCTGTGAACCTCGATCCCGCGCCCCGCGCGGCCGATGCCGACGATGCGGTCGCCCGGAATGGGATGGCAGCAGTCGGCGAGCGCATAGGCAACGCCCGGTGTCAGGCCGGTGATCGAAATGGCGTTCTTCGTCCCCGAACGGCCTCGTCGCCGCGGCTTGAGGTTGGCCGTCGACCCCGGCAGCACCGCTTCGAGCAGCGCCGTGTCGCCGACCGTCTGCCGCGCCAGCGCCAGGTACAGCGCGTTGCGGTCGGCGAGCTTCAGCCGGCCGAGCGCGGTGTCGACGGCATCCTCCGACAAGGGCAGCTTCAGCCGCCCGACCGTCTCGTCGTACAGCTTGCGGCCAAGACTGAGGAGCTGCGCGCGCTCCTGCTGACGGACGAAGCGGCGGACGGCGGTGCGCGCCTTGACCGAGACGACGAAGCTCTCCCACGCCGGGTCGGGGTGCTGCGCCTTCGACCGCAGGATCTCGACCTGGTCGCCGTTGGCCAGCGGCGTGCGCAGCGTGACGACGCGGCCGTTGACCTTGGCCCCGACGCAGGTGTCGCCGAGTTCCGTGTGGACGGCGTAGGCGAAGTCGACCGGGCACGCGCCGGCCGGGAGCTGGATCAGCTCGCCCTTGGGGGTGAAGGCGAAGACTTGGTCCTGGAACATTGCCAGGCGCGTGTGTTCGAGCACCTCCTCCGGCGACGCCGCCTGATCGACGGCGTCGAGCAGTTCCTTCAGCCACGGATAGGCGCGCGGCGCCGGACCGGCGGCATCGCCCCCCTCCTTGTATGCCCAGTGCGCCGCCAGGCCGAACTCGGCCTCGCGGTCCATCTCCGGGGTGCGGATCTGGATCTCGATGCGCGTTTTGTCGTGCATGACGGTGGTATGCAGCGAGCGGTAGCCGTTGCGCTTCGGCGTCGAGACGAAGTCCTTGAACCGCCCCGGCACCGCCTGCCATCGCTGGTGGATGACGCCGAGCGCGCGGTAGCAGGCCGACACGTTGGGCACGACGACGCGGAAGGCGATGACGTCGGGCAGGTTCTCGAACGCGATGCGGTGCGCCTGAAGCTTGCGCCAGATCGAATAAGGCCGCTTCTCCCGCCCCCGCACGTCGGCGTCGATGCCCGCCCCGGCGAGCAGGTCGCGGATGCCGCCGCTGATCCGCGCCACCATGTCGCCGCCGCCCGCCGCGCGCAACGCCTCCAGCCGCTTGACGATCGTGTCGTATCCCTCGGGCTCCAACTGCTGGAACGCGAGCGCCTGCAGCTCGTCCATGAAGCCGTAGAGGCCGATGCGCTCGGCCAGCGGCGCGTAGATGTCCATCGTCTCCCGCGCGATACGCCGGCGCTTGTCGGGTGACTTGATGAAGTGCAACGTCCGCATATTGTGCAGCCGGTCGGCAAGCTTGACCAGCAGGACGCGGATGTCGTCCGACATCGCCAGCAGGAACTTGCGCAGGTTCTCGGCCGCGCGCTCGTTTTCGGTCTGCGCGCCCTCGATCTTCGACAGCTTGGTGACACCGTCGACGAGCCGCGCGACCTTGGGGCCGAACAGGCGCGTCACCTGCTCCGGCGTCGCCACCGTATCCTCGATGGTATCGTGGAGGATGGCGGTGGCGATGGTCTCGGCGTCGAGCTTCAGATCGGTCAGGATGCCGGCGACCTCGACCGGGTGGCTGAAGTACGGGTCGCCCGACGCGCGGAGCTGTGACCCGTGCGCCTGGAGCGAGAAGACATAGGCGCGGTTGAGCAGGTCCTCGTCGGCAGAAGGGTCGTACGCGAGAACGCGGTCGACGAGTTCATACTGGCGCAGCATGAGGGGATTGTGGGGGGTGACGGCGGAGCGCGCAACCACTTCACGATCGGCGCGACAGAGCGGCCGCCGCGGCGAAGCCGCGTCGTCGGACGGGGTCGGGCGGGAAGGTCGCCCGACCCGCCGGCCGGGCTGGCGCGAGTCCGCGCGCTGCTCAGCGGGCGTGAAGAACGCCCGCTTCGCTACACGCGGCCGCGCTGCGCCTCACTCGTAATCCGGCCCCAGGTTCTGGTTGCGCGGCGGCTGGGCGGCGGTCAGGCGGAGCGCTTCGGCGGAGGCGGCGAGATTGCCGACGGCGTCGGGGGCATCGTCGTCGCTGTCGAGCACGCGCTGCATCGAGGCGACCAGCGCCTCACCCAACGTCGCCGGAGCGATCTTCTCCTCGGCGATCTCGCGCAGCGCGACGACCGGGTTCTTGTCGCGGTCGCGGTCGAGCAGCAGCTCCGCCCCGCTCGAAATCTGCCGCGCGCGCGTGCCCGCCATCAGCACCAGCTCGAAGCGGTTGGGAACCTTGTCGACGCAATCCTCGACGGTGACGCGGGCCATGGAGCGAACTTTCGGGACGATCGGAAAGCGCGGCACGTAGCCGCGCACGGCCGGCAAAGTCAAGGAAAGCGCGCTTCGCTTTCCGGCGCGGGGCCGTTATAAGGGGCGTATGGCGACCGCGTTCGATACCCTAAAGACCTACGAAGCGATCGTCGCCGCCGGCGTGGACGACAAGGCGGCGCGCGCGATCAGCAAGGCGATTGCGGATTCGATCGCGACGTACCGCGAGGATCTGGCGACGAAAACCGATCTGAAGCTGGCCACCACTGCCTTGGACGCAAAGATCGACACGCGCGTGGCCGAGCTTAAGGAGCTCATCGCCTCGACACAGAACCGCACCATCATCTGGATGTTCGGGATGCTCGTCGCCTTCTCCGGCGTCATCATCGGGGCGATCAAGCTCATCCCTTGACCCGCGCACCCGGCGCCGCTAACGCCTCGCGCTTCGCAATTGGCCCCGCACGTCCGGTGAAGCGGTGGCCGCGCATGGCACAAGGGCCATGCGGTGCGGTTCCGGGCCGCCGCTGCAGCTGCACGGTGCCAGCAAGCAAATTGGACCCACGCATGACCAAGCGTACCAACGCCAAGTACAAGCTCGACCGCCGCATGGGCGAGAACATCTGGGGCCGCCCCAAGTCGCCGGTCAACAAGCGCGAGTACGGCCCCGGCCAGCACGGCCAGCGTCGCAAGGGCAAGACATCCGACTTCGGCCTCCAGCTGCGCGCCAAGCAGAAGCTGAAGGGCTATTACGGCGACGTCACCGAGCGCCAGTTCCGCGCCACCTATGCCGAGGCCGTCCGCATGAAGGGCGACACCAGCCAGAACCTGATCGGCCTGCTCGAGCAGCGGCTCGACATGGTCATCTTCCGCGCCAAGTTCGCGCCGACGATCTTCGCCGCGCGCCAGATCGTCAACCACGGCCATATCCTGGTCAACGGCAAGCGGTGCAACATCGCGTCGGCCAAGGTCTATCCCGGCGACGTCGTCGAGCTCGGCAGCAAGGCCAAGGAGATGGCGCTGGTGCTCGAGGCGATGGGGCTCGGCGAGCGCGACATTCCCGAGTACCTGTCGGTCGACGGGGCCAAGGCGACCTACGTCCGCGTGCCCACCCTCGACGAGGTGCCGTACGCGGTGAAGATGGAGCCGAACCTGGTGGTCGAGTTCTACAGCCGGTAAGCGGGCGCGCCCGGTGTCCCGTGCGGCCGCACCGGGCGGGCCTCACCGGAACGCCGTGATGACCGGCAGGATCGAGGCGAAGTCGTCGCTCCACGCGGGTACGTCGGCTTCGGTCGCAAGCGGCGACCACGCGCCGCCTGCCGCAACGCGGATGGTTACCAGCCGGGCCGGCGTCTTCGCGACGACCAGCCATGTCGACGCCGCGTCGCCGCGCGCCACCTCAGCCGGCCCGGGCTGGAAATCGCGCCGCATCCCCGACCAGCCGTGCGAACGGACGATCGCCGCCACGACCGGCTCCAGCGTCAGGAAGCGGTTGGAGACGTGGACCATCAGCACGCCGTCCGCCGGCAGCATCCGGCCGTACAGCGCGAATGCCTCGCGCGTCATCAGGTGCAGCGGGATCGAATCGGACGCGAACGCATCGACGACAAGGATGTCGAAGCGGTTCGGCGGCAGCCGGTCGAGCGACAGGCGCGCATCGCCGATGACGATCCTGGCCCTCGGCGCGCAGCCGGACAGGAAGGTGAACTGCCGCTGCGCGATGCGCTGCACGGCGGGATCGATCTCGAAGAAGGTCCACGGCTGCCCCGGCTGCGCGTAACAGGCGAGGGTGCCGGCTCCGAGACCGACGACGCCGACCCGCGACGCGCGGTCGAATAGCCGGGGTGCCGCCGCCAGGATCCCGCCGACGCCGCTGCCGGGCGCGTAGTAGCTGGTCGGCCGCAGCCGGTCTCCGAAGCGGCGCGACTGGACGCCGTGCAGGGTCGTGCCGTGCTGCAGCGTGCGTGCGGCGGGGGTGTCGATGACCTCGTAAATGCCGAAGAAGGTGCGCGTGCGCGCGTCGCGATGCGACGTGACGCGAAGCTCTTCGACCCCTTGCGCGGCCAGCAGCAGCGCCGCGACCTGAACGGCGAACCAGCCACCGCGGCCGATCGACAGGAACGCCGCGGCCATGGCCACCATCGTCATCGCCGCGACGAGGGGGTGGAGGGGAGCCGACCCCAGGCGCACGGCGACGACCGCCACGCTGGCGATCGGCAGGCCGACCTGCACCAGGCGAGGCGGGCGCGTCCATAGCCGGCCGACGATCGGCCCGGGGACGGCGACGGGGATCAGCGCGGCCGCCGCGATCAGCAGCAGGGGGTGTTCGTACACCCAGTCGAAGATCATCGGCGCGACCAGCGCGCAGGCAAGGCCGCCGAGGACGCCGCCGACCGAGACCCACAGGTAGAACTCGGTCAAGTCGGCCGCCGCCGGCCGCTCCGTCGCCAGCGTGCCGTGCAGGGCGAGCCCGACGGCGAACAGCAGGACGAGTCCGGCCACCGCGCCGAGCGGTGCCGCGTCACCCTTAATGGGAAACACCGCCCACGCCCCGACCATGACGATCAGTAGCGGTGTGGCGAACACCGCCGCCGCCGTCGCGCGGCGGCCGACGGCGGAGAAGGCGATGATGAAGGTCAAGAGGTACGTCGCCAGCGGGATCACCCACAGCAGCGGCATGGCCATGACGTCGGTGGTAATGTGCGTCGTCGTCGACAGCAGCAGCCCCGACGGCACGAAGGCAAGCGCCGTCCACCGCAGCCGCTGCCGCGCGCTCGCCGTCCGTCGTACCGCCGCGCCGGTGCGGACTTCCCCGCCGCGCAGCACCGCCAGGGCGGCGAGCGCGACGAGGATCACCAGGGTCACGAACCCCCAGCTCCACAGCCGGGCCTGCAGCGCCAGTCGCGTCGTCGGCTCGAGGAGCAGCGGATAGGCGAGGAGGGCGGCGAGGCTGCCGATGTTCGATGCCGCGTACAGGAAGAAGGGGTTGGCGGCGGCGGCATCGCGCGAGCGGGCGAGCCAGGCCTGCATCAGCGGTGCCTGCGCCGAGACGACGAAGAAAGCCGGGCCGATCGAGGCGGCGAGCAGCCCGAGCAGCCACAGCGCCGGCGGGGCCGCGCCCGCCGCCGGGAACCACGTCGCCACGGCCACCGGCAGCGTCAGGCCGGCCAGCACCAGCAGCGTCAGGTGCACCGCCAGCTGGACCCGCAGCGGCAGTCGCTGCAGCGCATGGGCATAGAGATAGCCGGCGAGCAGCACCGCCTGGTAGAACAGCATGGCGACGTTCCACACCGACGGCGCGCCGCCGAGCAGCGGCAGGATCATGCGCGCGAACAGCGGCTGGATGAGGAACAGGAGGAAGCTGCCGGCCAGAACGGTGGCGACGTAGAGCGGCCGCAGAAGCACGGCCTGCATCCCGCCCGAAGCTGTCGCCAGTCCCGCCATCAACGCCCCCCGCCTGCTGGTAGGTCGATCCCGCAGCCGCTGGCAAGCCGGGATGCGTCGCGGCCTCATCGCAGCGCGCGTGGATTCCGCGATTATGGCTCGACCAACCCCGCGAACACCGCTGCCGGAACCGTCGCGCCCAGCCCCCACGCGAGCAGGTCGAACAGCCCCAGCAGCCATAGCCCGGGGCTTGCCAGCGACAGTGCCGCATCGACGCCCGCGCCCGCTGTCGTCGATGCCGCGGGGCCGACAGCCGCGGCGGCGAGGACCAGGCGCGCCGGCACGATCGTCAACGCGGCAAGGCCGAGGACGACCGCGATCCCGGCCCGCCGGCCGCGGGTCAGGGCTGCCGCGCGGGCGAGGGCAGCCACCGGCGTGACGCGCGCGGTCAGCGCCAGCGGCACGGCCGGAACCGCCAGCACCGCCGCGGCGAAGGCCACGACGACGATCGTCAGACGCAGCGGCAGGGCCGCGCCCCCGGCGTAGCCGGCGAGGAGCAGCGCCACCAGCGCCAGCACGACGCCGACGCCGACGAGCAGCGCCGTGCTCAGCGCCCGTGGCGACGCGGCGAGGCCGCTGCCGGCGAACGCGCCGGCCGCGATCGGTCGGCCCTGGAGCCGTGCCAGCGCGCCGTGGGTGACGATGACGACGTAGAGCACCTTCAGCATCCCGCCGAAGGTCGCGATGATCGTCGATCCGCTGTGACTGCCGGCGAGCGCCAGCGCCAGTTCGGGCAACAGGATCATGCCGAAGCCGAGAACCGCGATTGGCGTGACATCGCGCCAGAAGCACAGCCCGATCCGCCGCAGGGCGAGCGCCACGTCGAAGGCGGGGATCATCCCGCCGCCGCGCGCGTTCGTCCCGCCTGCCGCGCCGCCGCGACCGCCGCCGCCAGCCGGTCATAGCCGACCGCTCCTGACAGGATCCGGTCGCCGACGACGAAGCTCGGCGTGCCGGTCAGCCCCAGCGCGCGGCCGAGGTCGAGGTTGCGTCGAACTTCGGCCTTGAGTTTCGGGTCGGCGAGATCGGCTGCCGTCCGCCGCTCGTCGAGGCCGGCGGCACGGACCACGGCAACGGTCCGCTCGTGATCGACCCGGCCCGGCGTCGCGAACTGGCGATCGTGGAAGGCGACATAGCGCCTCTGCCGCGCCGCCGACAGCGCCGCCAGCGCCGCCTCGCCCGACGCCTCGGTCAGCACCGGGAACTCGCGGTAGACGACGCGCAGCTTGGGATCGGACGCGACCAGCCGCTTCACGTCGGCGTTGGCCGCGCGGCAATACGAGCAGGCATAGTCGAAGAACTCGACCAGCGTCACGTCGCCCTGCGGATTGCCGGCGACCGCGCCGGGAAAGGGCGTCTCGACCTCGGCGCGATTGTCCCGGAGCAGCTTCGCCACGTCGCGCGTCTGCATCGCCGTCATCGCTTCCGGGATGATCTCGGGATGGGCCATGAGATAGTCGTGGACGATCTTCTCGGTCGCCGCCTTGTCGGGCGGCGTGCTGCAACCGGCGAGCAGGGCGAGGGCAAGGGCGGTCCGTCTCATCGCTTGTGCTTCTTGTCGGCGAGCGCGTTCTGCTCGACCTGGGCGATATCGTCGGCGCGCAGCCAGTCGCGGCTGCCGTCCGGCAGGCCGGCCAGCGCGATCTTCGCGT
>JAFARM010000387.1 GCA_019245455.1 Sphingomonadaceae bacterium
CTGCGCCTGCCCGTACAGGCGCGGCACAGGCGAACACAGGCCTGCGACCCTGAAGATTGGCGGGTGCTGGACGACTGGCCAAAGCGCGTGCCGGTCACGGAACGCGAGGTCGATGTATTCGAGGCCTGGTTCGGCGACGTGCTCGACGAGCTGTTCGGCCCGGTCTGACCACTCTGCCGAGCGTAGGGATAGGCATGTTCGGGCCGAGCCTCAGCTTGTCGGTCGGAGCTAGACATGCTAGATATGGCATAGGGAGGAAGGCGTGGATGAGCCGGCCGTCAAGCCCGTTCGCTGGATCGCAAGCAGCCGTGACGACCTGCGCGACTTCCCGGAAGCCGTGCGGCTTCGGGTCGGCGGCGCGCTTTGGGAGGCGCAGAAGGGCGGCAGGGCGTCTTGGGCCAAGGCGCTCAAGGGCTATGGCGGCTCGGGCGTCGTCGAGATCGTCGAGGACCACGACGGAGACACCTATCGGGCGGTCTACACCGTGCGGTTCGAGGGCTTCGTCTATGTGCTTCACGCCTTTCAGAAGAAATCCAAGAGCGGGATCGCGACGCCGAAGCGAGACCTGGACCTGATCGATAGCCGGCTGCGGCGGGCGGAAGAGGACTACAAACGATGGCGAGCAAGCAAGACGAAGGCGCGGTGACGGAAGGCTCGGGCAATGTGTTCGCCGACCTTGGCGTTGCGGAGCCGGAGGAGGAGCTGGCGAAGGCGCAGCTCGCCAGCCACATCCGCGAGGCGATCAAGCGCCGCAAGCTGACACAGGCCGCGGCGGCCACGCTGGTCGGGCTCGATCAGCCGAAGATCTCCGCGCTCATCAACGGCCGGCTTGCCGGCTTTTCCAGCGACCGGCTGCTGCGTTGCCTCACCGCGCTCGGGCAGGACATCGAGATCGTGGTCAAGACGCCCCGGCGCACGCGCGAGCGGGGCCGCCTCCGGGTCCGGGAGGTCGCCGCATGAACGCGATCACGCCCACCGTGTCGCTCCGGGCGGCTCTTTACCTGCGCGTGTCGACGGCGCGGCAGGCCGAGCACGACGTGTCGATCCCTGACCAGCGGCGGCAGGGCGAAGCCTACTGCACGGCGCGCGGCTATCAACTGGTCGAGACCTTCGTCGAGCCGGGCGCCTCGGCCACGAACGATCGCCGGCCCGAGTTCCAGCGCATGATGGAGGCGGGAACGTCGAAGCCGCCGGCGTTCGACATGGTTGTGGTCCACTCGTTCAGCCGCTTCTTCCGCGACCACTTCGAGCTGGAATTCTACGTCCGCAAGCTCGCCAGGGCGGGCGTCAAGCTGGTCTCTATGACGCAGGAGCTCGGCGAAGAGCCGATGCATCTCATGATGCGCCAGATCATGGCGCTGTTCGACGAGTACCAGTCGAAGGAGAACGCCAAGCATACGCTACGGGCGCTGAAGGAGAATGCGCGTCAGGGCTTCTGGAACGGCTCGCTCCCGCCAATCGGCTACCGCGTTGTCGACGCGGAGAAGCGCGGGGCGAAGGTCAAGAAGAAGCTGGAGATCGACCCGCTGCACGCCGACACCGTGCGGTTGGCGTTCAGCTTAGCCATCGAGGGCCATGACGGCTCGGGCCCGATGGGCGTCAAGGCGATCACCAAGCACCTGAACGAGCGCAAGCTTTACACCCGCACCGGTGGGCGATGGGGCATCGGCGCGGTCCACCGCATGCTGACGCGGACCAGCTACATCGGCGTCCACGAGTTCAATCGGCGCTCCAAGCACGGCGCGAACAAGCCCGACGATCAGGTCATCAACGTCGAGGTGCCGCCGGTGATCGCGCAAGACACCTGGGATCGGGTGCAGGAGCTGCTGCGGTCGCGCAACCCGAAGGTCGCGCCGCCCCAAGTCGTTGCCGGGCCGACGCTGCTCACCGGCATCTGCTTCTGCGCCGACTGCGGTGGAGCCATGACGATCCGCACGGGCAAGTCGGGTCGCTACCGCTATTACACCTGCTCCATCGCCGCCCGACAGGGTGCGACCGGCTGCAAGGGCCGGTCGATCCCGATGGAGAAGCTCGACGGGGTTGTGACCGAGCATCTCGAGGAGCGGCTGCTCGAGCCCGAGCGGCTGGAGGAGATCCTGGGCGTGCTGCTCGACCGGCGCGAGGACCGGGCGGCGCGCAAGCGGGCGCACGCGACCGAGCTGCGCAGGCGGGCAGCCGAGGCCGACGGGCGGCTGAAGCGTCTCTATG
>JAFARM010000396.1 GCA_019245455.1 Sphingomonadaceae bacterium
CATAGGAATAGCCGCCCCGTGGATCGGCGACGTAGAACGGCTGATCGCTGCCGGCGTCGTAATAATAGTAGCGCTCGCCCTGCGGCAGCTGCTCCGCGACGCGGTAGGCGCCGCTGTTCGCCCGCCAGATCCACGGCCGCGTCCCCTGATAATCGACCGTATAATCGGGCGGCGTATCGCCGAACGCGAGGTTGTACTGCGCCGCGCGATCGACGTAGCGGTAGCGCTCCTTCGGACGCGGGGCGACGCGGATGCGGGTGGCGGGTGGCGGCAAAACAGCCGGTGCGGACGGGGTTGCCGGCGGGGTCGCGGTCGCCAGCGGCAGGGCGGCGATCGGTGCCGCCGTCACCGGCTGCGTACCGGTCGTCGCGGCAGGCGTGCTCGGGGTCTGATTGCACGCGGCGAGCGCCAGCGCGGCGGCGACGCTGGCCAGCGTCAGGCGCGAGGTGGTTGCGCGGATCTCGAGCATCGTTCGTCCTCGTTCAGCCATGGGCGCAAGGATGCGCGGCGGCGGCTTAACGCGCGGCGAACGGTTTCGTTACGGATGCGTCGGCTCGGCGGGCACGCGAGCGACGGTGCAGCGCGAGGCCGTGCCGTCGATGCGGCAGCGGTCGACGATGCGGCCGTCGGCGGCGTGGACCGTGGCGCGCCAATGGCTTGTGCTCACCCGGTCGAGGACCATGTAGCCGAAGCCGTCGACCCACGAGGCGAAGCTGGTCGCCGTGACCCCCGGAGCGGGCGAAGCGGGAGTTGGCAGGGGGTCGGGCAGGGGAACGACATCCTCCAGGGTGCCGGAGAAGCCGGTGATGAACTGGCTGGGGACGTCGCCGGCGAAACCGACCTGTTGCCACAAGTGGTAGTGGCCGGACAGCAGCAGAGACACACCCGGTGGTAATTGCCGCACGCCGTGGCGGCCCCATACCGACTGGATGCCGACGTTGCCGCCGACCAGATTCGTCGTGCCATTCCCGATATTTGCGGAGAATCCGAGGATCGGCTGGTGGTCGGCGGCGATCGTGAAGCGCGCCTGCGCGGCGAAACCGGCCAGCGCCTGGTACGACGCCTCGAACGCCGCCGCCCGCCAGTCGTCCGCCGCGAGCGGCTTGTTGGGTGCGATCGACAGGTCGAGCACGACCAGCTGCGCCCCCTTGCCGAGCCCCACCGCGAACGGCGCGCTCCAGTCGTTCGCCTGATCTTCCAAGGGGTTATCGCACGTTTGTGTCGCCGCGACAGCGACGTGCCCGTCGAGGAACCGCCACCACCCCTGGCCGGCGCGGGCGCAGCTTTCGTGGTTGCCGCGCACCGCCGCCCAGGGCGCTGCGGCGAGCAGCGGTGCGGCCGGCGTGAAGAAATCGGCGTCCCACGCGTCCCAGCCATAGCCCCACGGGCTGCCGGCACAGCCGCGCGCGTCCCGGTGCGCATTCCCGTGACCATCTCCCGGACACGGGTTCTCACGGTAGAGATAGTCGCCGACGTGAACCACCAGGTCAGGCTTTTCCGCAGCTGCCCGCGCGGCGATGCGCGCGAAGGGGAAGGCGACCGGATCGTTGCACGCCTGCGCGGCGTTGTCGGCCGCCTTGATGCGGCAGCCGGTGTCGCCGATGACGACGATGCGACGGACGACGCGCTTCGGCAGCGGCAGGGCGACGCCGCCGACGCTCGCCCGACGCGTCTCTAGGGGCAGACGGGCCTCGCACACCGTGACGGGGAAAGCCGACGGCTTCGACCGTTCGGGCGTCGACGCGGTCGGCCGCTGCGGCACCGTCGCCGCGGCGAAGCGCACCGCCATCGCCACGTCGCGGCCGTCGACGCGGAGCACCGGACACGTCGCCGCCGCCGTCACCACCCGCGCCACCGGCCCGCCGTCGCCTATCAGGACGTACGCCCGGGCCGCCGCGGCCGCCGGCACGGCGACCAGCGCGGCGCAGAGGGTCAGGATGGCGGCAAGCAGGCGCATCGGGCGATCCTTATGCCGTCAGAAGCGGAAGCGCACCTGCGCCTCATAGCTGCGCCCCGGCTGGAAGAAGTACAGCGGCGACGACCCGGTCGAGCTGCCGATTTTGGTCGTCGAGCGGTCGTCGAAGACGTTGTAGACGGTGATGCCGACGCCGATCGGGCCGATGTAATAGGTCCCCGCGGCGGTGCCGAAGCTGTACGGCGCGATCCGCACCAGGTTGCCGGCGTCGGCGTACTGCCGGCCGGTGAACTTGTGCAGGTAGCTGAGCTTCAGGTGGCCGCTGTTGTACACCGCCCCGGCCAGCGCGGTGTAGTTCGGCGCCTGCGTCAGCCACAGCCCGGCGACATCGTTGTTCTTGGCCGAGGCGATCGAGCCATTGACGATGCCGGTCAGGTGCGGCGCGACGACATAGCTGACCTGCGCCTCGACGCCCTTGTAGATCGCCGGCGTCCCCGAGGTCGTGGTCAAGCCGGTCGACGGGTCGATCGAGGTCGAGTTGCTGGCGTCGATGTAATAGACGTCGGCGTCGACGTTGAGCCGGTCGCCGGCGTAGACGGTGCCGGCCTGATAGTTGGTCGTCCGCGTCGGCTGCAGGTTGCAGTTGCCGCCCGACAGCGCGCCCGACGAGCAGCGGACGCCGCCGGCACCGTTCGGCACCACCGCCTCCAGGCTGTCCGCCAGCTGCGGGATCAGGAAGCCCTTGGCCCACTGGAAGTAGAACGACCAGTTCGGCGTCACCAGCAGGTTGGCGGTGGCGTAGGGCAGGGTCGGCTTGTACGAATCGCGGGCGTCGATGCCGACGCGCGCGCTCTGCGACGCGATCGGCGTGTTGATCGTGCGGGTGAAGTCCTGGACCTTGACGCCGGGGGTCAGCGTCAGGCGTTCGCCGAAGAGCTTGAAGGCGAACTCGCCGAAGCCCTGGATCTGCTCCCACCCGGTATATTCGTCATAGGCGATGTAGGTCGGGACCGGCTGGCCGTTCAGCTGGACGTTGATCGCCGAGTCGGTGTTGCGGTTATAGTCGTAGAAATGCGCCAGTGCCGCGAAGTCGAACTCGTGGTAACGGTACGCGCCGGCGTTCGCCGCCGCCGTCAGGTCATAGCTGTAGCGGTAGCGGTGCGACGTCGAGTTCTCGTACCAGGCACCGACCCTGCCGACGCCGAAGTCGGTTTCGAAGTTGAGCTGCGGGATGAAGCCGTAGTTCCGGTACTGGTTGAGCTTGGTGTAGCCGGGGATGTCGCCGGGTCGCGAGGTGATGACGCCGTTCACCAGCGGGTTCGACTTGCACGAACTGTTGGTCGGGTTGGTCAGGCACGCGACCGTCGACGACTGGGTCGAGACGGTGAAGTTCTTGTAGAAATAGGTGTAGCCCTTGAGGTCGAGGCTGATCTTGTCGGTGATGTTGAACTGGAAGCGGGCGATCTCGAAATCGGTGCGCTTGTTGGTCCAGTTGAAGTCGTGGCGCGCGTTCGGCCACGGCGTGCCGGCGAAGCGCGGGTCGTTGACGTCGACGAGGCCGAAGCTCTTGCCGTACAGCCCGACCTGCGACGTCGGCAGGCAGCCGGTGCCGTCGGTCGGCGTGCCGTTCGCCGCGCCGGCGGTGATCAGCGATCCCGTGCAGGTGACGCCGTTGTTGTCGGACTGGTCATAGGTGTCCTGGTTGTAACTGCTGAGCAGGGTCAGCTTGGCGCGGTCGCCGAAGGGCTTCTCGACCTTCAGGAAGCCGTTGACGAACCACGCCGGCGACGCGGTGAGCGCACCGTGCGTGTCCTTGTATTCGGCGACCGCGATGACCTTGAGGTCGCCGAGCGAATGGATCGCCCCGCTCTGCGCGGTGACGCGGGCGAGATAGGTGTCGTAGCTGCCATAGACGCCCTGCGCCTCGAAGCCCGCCTTGTCGGACAGCTCGCGCGAGATCAGGTGGATGTTGCCGCCGAAGCTCGCCTGGCCGAGGTCGGTGGCGCCGCCGGGGCCGCGGTCGACGATGATGCGCTCGTAGGTGCCGGTCGGGAAGTAGGCGGTCGAATGGTGCGTCGGGTTGTTCGAATCGCCGAACGGGATGCCGTCGTAGGTGACGTTGTAGAAGCCGTCCTGGAAGCCGCGCAGCACCGTCTTCGATTCCGACAGGCCCGGGCCGTTGCCGTTGTTCGTGCTCGACGCGCCGGGCGTCAGCAGGACGACGTCGGAGAAGTCGGCGGTCGGCGGTACCGAGTTCTCGATGATCGAGCGGCTGACGATCGCCTGCGGTTCGAAGGTGTGGATCGACGCGGTGATCGGCGTTTCCAGGTTCACGCGCGTGGCGGTGACGACGATGTCGTCGGTGTTGCGGATGGCGTCGCCCTCGGCGGCGGCGGCGGCGGCGGCGCTGGCCGCAAGAATGGCCGTCAGCGCCGCGCCGGCGCGCAGCGTCGTCATCATCGTCATCGTCGTTCGTTTCCCCGCCCTTCGGCCGCTGATCCGGCCTGTGCCGGGTCGGGCTAGGCGGCGGACGTTACGCTTGCGTGACAGGTGCGACGTTTTTCTCACCGCGATCTGCCCGCGAAGACCAATGCCGCTCATGCTGAGCCTGTCGAAGCACGCACGGCGGTGAGTGCGTGCTTCGACAGGCTCAGCATGAGCGGGATGGGGCGAGGCAGCTCGCGCGAAGCGGGTCAGCCGAAGCCGCGCGCCGCCGCCATCGCGCCGAGCCGCGCCGTCTCGGCGTGGAACTCGGCAACCGTGTCGGCGATGATGTCGGCCACCGGGCGGACGCCGTCGATCAGCCCGGCGGTCTGGCCGGCGAGCCCGACGGCCGCCTCCATGTCGCCGCCGAAGTAGAGGTCGAGGATGCGGCTGAAGGTGTCGGGCGGCATCAGGCCGGCTTCGGCGATCGCCGCCGTCCGCTCTGTCTTCAACGCGCGGATGCAGGGCGACGCCTTCTTGTTGAGGACGACGGTGCCGGTGACGCCGGCGTCGACGATCGCGTTCTTGTAGTTGATGTGGACCGGGCTTTCGGCGGCGCTGACGAAGCGCGTGCCCATCTGCACCCCCTCCGCGCCGACGGCGAAGGCGGCGGCCATGCCGCGCCCGTCGGCGATGCCGCCGGCGGCGATGATCGGCACGTCCGTCGCGCGGCGCACCGCCTGGGTCAGGACGAGGGTCGACACCTCCTCCGGGTTCTTGAAGCCGCCGCCCTCCGCCCCCTCGACGACCAGCCCGTCGACACCGGCGTTGACGGCTTTCAGCGCCGCCTCGACCGTCGGCACGGCGTGGTAGACGGTGATGCCGGCGTCCTTCAGCGGCTGCACGAACTTCGCGGGTGACCCTGCGGACGTGGTGACGAAGCGGACGCCGCTGCCGCAGATGAAGCGCAGCATCGCGTCGTCCTTCAGGAACAGGATCGGCAGGTTGACCCCGAACGGCGCGGACGTGAGGTCGCGCATCTTCAGGATCTCGGCCTTGCAGTTCTCGGTCTCGCCCGACGAGGTCTCGATGATGCCGAGCCCGCCGGCGTTGCACACGGCGCTGGCGAGCGGACACCGCGCGATCCACCCCATCGGCGCCTGGACGATGGGGTAGCGGGCGCCGGTGTGGGCGAGGACGCGGTTGGTCATGGCAAATCCCTATACTCCACCGTCATCCCCGCGAAAGCGGGGACCCATCTCCGGCGGCTTGTTTGTGGCGACGACCGCGGTCGCCTCGAGGCGAAGCGTGGGAGATGGGTCCCCGCTTTCGCGGGGATGACGGCAAGGGATCGGATGATCGGTCAGAGGTTCGGCGGTCCGCTCCCCTTCAGCGCCACCAGCAGCAGACCGCCGACGATGCAGAAGTTCTTGAGGAACTGCCAGAAATGCTCGCGCGCGACGCTCTCGTCGGCGCGGGCGAACAGGTCCGGCCCGCGCCAGAAGGGGTGGTAGAGCACCGCCGTCACCGCGCAGAACGCCGCCAGCAGCAGCGCCGCCGGTCGGTCCCACGCGCGGCCGACGATCAGAATCGGGGTGACGAACTCGACGGCGATCGCCGCGACCAGCATCGCCACGCCCAGCGCCGGCGGGCCGGGGAGCTTCGCGCTCTCGGTCTGCTTGAGCGACCCCCGCCAGTGGACCACCTTGTCGACCGCGCTCGGCGGGAACATCGATACCAGGCAGACGCGGGCGGCGGTGTCGATCAGGTGCGCGTCCATGCCTGCCTCCCTGGGCCGCCGGCCCGCGGATCGGATCGCCCGGCCTGTCGTTCAACGCGCAGGCGCGCGATCGTTCCGGGCGCGGGGAGGTTCGCGTGGCCGACACCTACGACGTCATCATCATCGGCTCCGGACCCGGCGGCGGCACGATGGCGCTCGAACTCGCGCCGACGGGCAAGCGCATCCTGCTCCTCGAACGCGGCGACTATCTGAAGCGCGAGCGGGCCAACTGGTCCTCACAGGCGGTGTTCGTCGACGGCAAGTACCAGTGCCCCGACGTCTGGCACGACCGCGACGGGCACAGCTTCCACCCCGGCCTGCACTATGTCGTCGGCGGGAACTCCAAGGTCTACGGCGGCTCGCTCTACCGCCTCCGCCTCGAAGATTTCGGCGAGCTGCGCCACGAGGAGGGCGTCTCGCCGGCCTGGCCGGTCGGCTACGACGTCTTCGAGCCCTACTATACCCGCGCCGAGCGGCTGTTCCAGGTCCACGGCACCCGCGGTGCCGATCCGACCGAGCCGTGGGCGAGGGCCCCCTACCCCCACCCCGCCGTCCGCCACGAGCCGCGCATCCAGGCATTGGCCGACGGGCTGAGCCGCATCGGCCACCACCCCTACCCCCAGCCGTTGGCAATCCTGCTCGACGAGAACGAGAACGGCGCGAAGCCGCACAGCCCGTGCATCCGCTGCGACGCCTTCGATGGCTATCCGTGCCTGGTGAACGGCAAGGCCGACGCGCAGATCGTCGCCGTCGATCCGGCGCGCGAATACCCGAACGTGACCCTGCTCACCGGTGCCTATGTCGACCGGCTGGAGACGGACGCGAGCGGCCGCACCGTCACCGGCGTCCACGTCGTCCGCGGCGGCGTGCCTGAGGTCTACCGCGCCGACATCGTCGTCGTCGCCTGCGGGGCGCTGTCGTCGGCGCTGCTGATGCTGCGCTCGGCGAGCGACGCGCACCCGAACGGGCTGGCGAACGGCAGCGGCCTCGTCGGGCGCAACTATATGCGTCACAACAATAGCGCCTTCATGGCAGTCAGCCTCGAGCCGAACGACACCGTGTTCCAGAAGACGCTGGCCTTGAGCGACTTCTACTTCGGTGCCGACGACTACGACTTCCCGCTCGGCGAGATCCAGATGATCGGCAAGAGCCACGGCGACCAGGTCAAGGCCGAGGGCCTGTCGTCGTGGCTGTCGTTCTTCCCCAACTGGCCGTTCGACCAGCTCGCCCGCCACAGCCTCGACTTCTGGGTGATGACCGAGGACCTACCGCGCCGCGACAACCGCATCTATTACCGGGACGGGCAGGTGGTCCTCGACGTCCAACCGACCGGGGCCAAGCCGCACAAGCTGCTGCGCCACAAGCTGGAGGGGCTGCTGTCGAAGATCGACGCCCACCCGCACCTGCTGCCGCGCTCGCTCTACCTCGGCAAGGACGTGGCGATCGGCGGCACCGCGCACCAGGCGGGGACGATGGTGTTCGGCGAGGACCCGGCGACGAGCGTGCTCGACCTCGACTGCCGCGCGCACGAGATCGACAACCTGTACTGCACCGACGCCGGCTTCTTCCCGTCGATCGCCGCGGTCAACCCTACGCTGACGATCATCGCCAACGCCATGCGGGTCGCCGACCACCTGAAGGCGCGGATGGGGTGAGCGGCGCCCGCCGCCGCGTTGACGGTAAGGAAGCGGTTCCTTACCTTGGCGCGATGACACCAGCCGCCGCCTCGACCAAGGTCACCGCCAAGGGGCAGGTGACGCTGCGGCGCGGCCTGCTCGACCATATCGGCGCGAAGCCCGGCGACCGGCTGGAGATCGTGCCGACCGACGCCGGGACGCTCGAGGTGCGGCGGGCGGGAAAGACGGGGACGTGGGACGCGTTCTTCGGCTCGATCGGGAACGACGGTACGCCGCCCCTGACCGTGGACGAGATCAACGAGGCGATTGCGCGGGGCTGGGCTGGACTGCTCGACGAGCCTGACGATTGCGACTGATCGTCGACACGAACCTGCTCGTGCGTGTCGCGCGCGCCGACGACGACCCGGTGCAAGCCGATGCGGCGCGACGCCTGCTGCAGTCCGCGACGGTGATCGCAATACCGCTCATTGTTCTGTGCGAGTTCGACTGGGTGTTCCGCAAGCATTACAGGCGACCCCGCGCCGAGGTCCTGGCGTCGCTCCGCGCGTTGGTCAGTCTCCCCAACGTTGTCACCGACCCAGCGCCCGTGGCGGCGGGGATTGCCTTTCTGGCAGCCGGAGGTGATTTCGCCGATGGCGTCATCGCCGCCGAGGGACGTCGGCTTGGCGGCGACGTGTTCGCCAGTTTCGATCGCAAGGCGCGTCGCATCGCGGCGGAAGCCGGGTTCGCCGTCACGGATGGCACCGCGGGCTGAAGCCCCGCGATCGCGACCGATCCGAAGATCAGGGAAGAATGTCGCGGCGAACGCGCGCGGTCGGACGGGGTCGTTGGTGCCGTGCGTCGCGAACTGCGTCGATCGCGCCGTCAGCGGTCCAAACTGTCATCCCCGCGAAAGCGGGGACCCGTCTCCTCCGGTCTCGCGGTCCTCGCTTTCGCGGGGATGACACGGGCTGCCGGTGATCCGCGCGCCGCGCCTCAGACGACTTCGAACAGCCCCGCCGCGCCCATGCCGCCGCCGACGCACATGGTCACGACGACGTACTTCACGCCGCGGCGCTTGCCCTCGATCAGGGCATGGCCGGTCAGGCGCGCGCCGCTCATGCCATAGGGGTGGCCGATCGAGATCGCGCCGCCGTTGACGTTCAGTTTATCCTGGTCGATCCCGAGCACGTCGGCGCAGTGGAGCACCTGCACGGCGAAGGCCTCGTTGAGCTCCCACAGGCCGATGTCGCCCATCGTCAGGCCCGCGCGCTTCAACAGCTTGGGCACGGCGTAGATCGGGCCGATGCCCATCTCGTCGGGGTCGAGCCCGGCC
>JAFARM010000427.1 GCA_019245455.1 Sphingomonadaceae bacterium
CACGGCGGCGGTGATCGCGTCCGATCAGCCGTCCTATTACGAGACCTATCCGGCACCGGTGTATGCCTATCCGCCGCCGGTCGCCGCCCCGCCGCCGGGCTATGGCTATGCCCCGCCGCCCCCGCCGGCTCCGCAGCAGCAGGCCTATCAGTCGGCCGATCCGGTCGACCAGTGCAGCCGCGCCGCGGTCGACGAGGCGGCGTCCCACGGCGATTCCGGTCGCGTCACCCGCATCGACCATGTCGATCCGTTCCAGAACGGCGCGCACGTCACGGGTACGCTCGAAGTTCGGCGTGCCGACCGCAACGGCGCGGTCGAGAACGCGCGCTTCACCTGCACGGCGAGCTACGGCCAGGTGACGGCGTTCAAGTTCGGGTAGGGCTGCGCGTCTGCCGACGACGATTTGTCATCCCCGCGAACGCGGGGACCCATCTCCCGCCGTTGGACGCGTGACGACAGAGCGCGTCGCCCCGAGCCGTGCCGCAGGAGATGGGTCCCCGCTTTCGCGGGGATGACAAGCCCGATGTTTTCGCGGGCGCTACCGCCCCGTGAACTTCGCCGGCCGCTTCTGCAGGAAGGCGGCAACCCCCTCGGCGAAGTCGCTGGTCCGTCCGGCGCGGAGCTGATGGCGGCGCTCGATCGCCAGCGCTTCGGTCAGCGGCGCGTCGAGACAGGCGCGGATCCCCTGGCGGATCAGCGCGAGGCTCCGCGTCGGCCCGGCGGCCAGCCGCGTCGCCATCGCGCGCGCCGCCGGCATCAGCTCGGCGTCGGGCAGCGCCTGCCAGATCAGCCCCCAGTCGAGCGCCGTCGCCGCGGGGATGCGCTCGCCGAGCATCATCATCGCCTGCGCTCGCGCGCGCCCGGCCAGCCGCGGCAGCAGCCATGTCGAGCCGACGTCGGGAACCAGGCCGATATTGACGAACGCCTGCAGGAAGTAAGCCGACTCGCCGGCGAGCACGATGTCCCCGGCCAGCGCGAACGAGCAGCCGGCCCCTGCCGCCGGGCCGTTGACGGCGGTGATGAACGGCACGGGCAGGGCGAACAGTCGCTCGAGCAGCGGGTTGAAGTGGCTCTCCAGCCGCGCACCGGCGTCCGGCGGACCCGCGCGGCCGGCACCCGTCGCGCCGCCGACGGCAAGGTCGGCCCCGCTGCAGAAGGCGCGCCCCTCGCCGGTCAGCAGCAGGCAGCGCGTCGTGCCCCCGGCCTCATAGGCGTCGCGGACCCGGTCGACGGCGTCGATCATCTCCTCGATCAGCTCGGTCGTTAGCGCGTTGAGCGCCGCCGGGCGGTTGAGCGTCAGCGTCGCGACGCCGCCATCTTCCTCGAAGCGGATGGTCGAGTAGGTCATGCGCGGCGCTCCCCAAGGTTGACGTTATCGTAAACCAGTTTGCCGGCCGAGCAAGCCGCTGTCCTACACCCGCGCTTGCTGCTACCCCTCAGCGAACGGTTGGCTCTAGCCGAGGGGAGTGATCCGAAAGCACGCGCGCGTGTGAACTTCGTGAACTTCGCTGGCGCGCTACTCGACCGGTAGGAACTCCGGCACCGACAGGTACCGCTCGCCGGTGTCGTAGTTGAAGCCCAGCACGCGGCTGCCCGGCGCGAGCTCGGGCAGCTTCTGGTGGATCGCGCACAGCGTCGCGCCGCTCGAGATGCCGACCAGCATCCCCTCCTCGCGCGCCGCCCGCAGCGCCCACGCCTTCGCATCGTCGGGGGCGACCTGGACGACGCCGTCGAGCTGCTGGGTGTGCAGGTTCCCCGGGATGAAGCCGGCGCCGATGCCCTGGATCGCGTGCGGCCCCGGCTGTCCGCCCGAGATGACCGGCGACAGCGTCGGCTCGACGGCGAACACCTTCAGCTTCGGCCAGACGGGCTTCAGCGCCTCGGCGACGCCGGTGATGTGGCCGCCGGTGCCGACGCCGGTGATGATCGCGTCGATCGGATCCTCGTCGAAGTCCTCCAGGATCTCGCGCGCCGTCGTGCGGACGTGGACGGCGACATTGGCCGGATTGTCGAACTGGCCCGGCATCCAGCTGTTCGGCGTCTCGGCGATGATCGCGTGCGCCTTCTCGATCGCGCCCTTGACCCCCTCGGCGCGCGGCGTCAGCGCGAAGGTCGCGCCATAGGCCAGCATCAACCGCCGCCGCTCGATCGACATCGAATCGGGCATGACGAGGATGACCTTGTAGCCCTTGATCGCGCCGACGAGGGCGAGGCCGATGCCGGTGTTGCCGCTGGTCGGCTCGACGATGGTGCCGCCGGGCTTGAGGGAGCCGTCGGCCTCGGCTGCCTCGACCATGGCGAGCGCGATGCGGTCCTTGATCGACCCGCCGGGGTTCGACCGCTCGCTCTTGATCCACACCTCGTGGTCGGGGAACAGGCGCGCCATGCGGATGTGCGGCGTCTCGCCGATGGTGGCGAGGATCGAATCGGCTTTCATGCGGGCGTCTCCCTCTGTCCGGTTTCGATAGCGGTTTCGGCGGCGGCGGGCGAGGCTTCTTGCGGCGGCACGAAGCGGTCGGCGCGGCGGAGCACCGGGAAGCGCCATGCCCACACGAGCGTGACGATGACCGCGCCGACGCCGCCGGCGACGACCGCCGCGACGGGCCCGAGCCAGGCGGCGGTCAGCCCGCTTTCGAACTCGCCGAGCTCGTTCGACGCCGAGATGAACACGCCCGACACCGCCGAGACGCGTCCCCGCATTTGGTCGGGCGTGTGCAGCTGGATCAGCGACGAGCGGATATAGACCGAGATCATGTCGGCCGCGCCCAGCACCGCCAGCGCGACCAGCGACAGCGGCAACGACCGTGACACGCCGAAGACAATCGTCGCCAGCCCGAACAGGCCGACGCACGCGAACATCGTCAAGCCGACGCGCCGCTGAACGGGAAAGCGCGTCAGGGCGAGCGCGGTCAGCGCCGCGCCCACTGCCGGTGCCGCGCGCAGCGGCCCCAACCCGGCGACGCCGACGTGGAGGACATCGCGGGCATAGACCGGCAGCATCGCCGTCGCGCCGCCGAGCAGGACGGCGAACAGGTCGAGGCTGATGGCGCCGAGCACGACCTGATTGCGGCGGACATAACGCAGGCCCTCCAGCGTCGCCCGCCACGGGCTGAGCGGGGAGCGCGGCGGCCGCGGCACCGCGCCGATCAGGAACAGCGCCGCGACGGCCACCGCGAACAGCACCGCGGCGGTCAGGTACGGCGTCGCCGGCGACACGGCGTACAGGATCGCCCCCGCGGGCGGCCCGAGAACGGCCCCGATTTGCCAGCCGATCGAGTTCCAGGCGATCGCCGCGGGCAGCAGCGCGGGCGGAACGAGGTTGGGCGCGAGCGCCGAGATCGCCGGTCCGGCGAAGGCGCGGAACACACCAAGGGCGACGGCGACGACGAACAGCGCGGTCAGCGTCACGTTGCCGGTGAGTGCCAGCGTACCAAGGAAGCCGGCGCAGCCGACCGTCAAGCCGTTTGCCGCGCGCGCGATCCACCGCCGGTCGAGATGGTCGGCGACCCAGCCGGCGACCAGCGACAGCGCGAACAGCGGCAGGAACTGCGCCAGGCCGATCATGCCGAGCAGGAAGGCCGCGTCCCGCGTCCCCATCGTCGCGCGGGCAAGGTCGTAGACCTGCCAGCCGATGACGATGACGAGCATGGCGCTCGCGATGTTGGCCGCCAGCCGCGCGGCGAAGAAGGCGCGGAAGTTGGGGATCGCGAACGGCGACATGGCGTCGCTGGTAGGGGCTTATCGCCCCGCCGTCACCCTCGATCCCCATACCCGCGGTGCGGCCCCGCTTGATTTCGCCGGCAATTCGCGCATGAACGATCAAGGAGGCAAGTGGACGTGCGTCGGTCTGATCGCGGGGCGGGAGAACGGGCGGAGCGTCGTTGAACGAGGGGCTTGGACTGTCGGCGGCGGAGACGGATCGGCAGCCGGCGCTGCTGGCCGCGGAGCGCGACCTCCTCCGCCGCATCGCCGAGCGGCAGCCGCTCGCGGCGACTCTCGACGCACTCGGGGCGGCGGTTGGCTCGGTCCACGGCGGCACGCGCGCGGCAGTCGTCCTTTCCGACGCCACGCGGCGGGCGCTCGCCGACCTCTTTCCGGAAGGGGTGCCCGCGGCCTTCGGTGCCGACCTGCGCGGCGCCGCCGTCGTCGAGGATGCGGTCGGCTCCTGGGGTGCCGCCGTCCGCCGTGGCGAGGCGGTCGCTGCTCCGGACATCGCGACGGACGCGCGCTGGTCAGCGGATTGGCGGCAGCGTTGCCTCGACCATGGCGTCCGCGCGGGCTGCGCCTTTCCCGTCGCCGGCGCGGGCGGCGCGACGGTCGCGGCGCTCGTCTTCGCGCTCGACAGGCCGCGCGACGCCAGCACCGCGGAACGGGAGACGGCGGCGCGGCTGGTCCCGATCGTCGCCCTCGCCATCGCCTCCGCAGAGGCCGACCGGGCGCGCCTTGCCGAGGTCGATCGCCACCGCTTCCTGCTCGACCTCAGCGACCGGCTCCGTTCCTCGGCCGATCCCGACATCCTCGGCACGGCGGCGGCGGCACTCGGCGAGCGCCTCGGCGCGTCGCGCGTGGTGTTCGCCGTGCTCGACGCCGATGACGACGCCATCCGGCGCGATGCCGCCTGGTGCGCTCCGGGCGTCGCCCCGCTGCCGGCGCGGATGACGCTTCGCGACGTCGAGGTCTTTGCCCGGCGCCTGCGCGCGGGTGAGGCGATCGTCGTCGCCGATGTCGAGCGCGACCTGTCGCTCGCCGCCATCCGGCCGGTGCTGTCGGCGATCGGCGTGCGCGCGGTGCTCAGCGTGCCGCTGCAGGTCGGCGGCCGCGCCGTCGCCGCCCTGTCCGTCCATGCCGCGACGCCGCGTGCCTGGAGCGGTGCCGACATCGCGCTCGTGGGCGATGTCGCGGCGCGGACGTGGGAGGCGGTCGAGCGCATCCGGGCGGAGGCGATCGTCCGTCGCAACGCCGACACCATCGCCGGCCTGATCGCCAGCGCGCCATTCGGCGTCTACGTCGCCGATGCGGCGATGCGCTTCGTCCACGCCAGCGACGCTGCCATCCGTGCCTTCGGCCTCGGTCCGCTCGTCGGGCGCGATCTGCGCGCGGCGCTGCGCACGATGTGGGAGGAGCCGTTCGCCAGCGAGGTGATCGCGCGCTTCGAGGCGACGCTGGCGACGGGCGAACCGTACCTCGCCCGCGACACGGTCGAGGTCCGTGCCGACCGCGCCGTGGTCGAGGCGTACGACTGGCGGCTCGAGCGGATCGCGCTTGCGGATGGGGGCCCGAGCGTCGTCTGCTACTTCTACGACCTGACCGAGCGGCAGGCGCTCGAGGCCCGCGCCCGCGAGAGCGAAGCGCGCCATGCCAGCGCGGCGGCGGCGCTGAGTGCGCTCGTCGCCAACGCGCCGATCGGCTTCGCCTTCATCGACCATGCCTACCGCTATACGCGGGTCAACGAGACGCTGGCGGTGATGAACGGCATCCCGGCCGCCGACCACATCGGCCGCACCGTCCGCGACATCGTGCCGGCCAACGCCGCCGAGGTCGAGCCGGTCATCGACCGGGTGTTCGCCGAGCGCTGTAGCATCGTTCACGAGATCGACGGCGAGACGCCCGCCAGCCCCGGCGAACCGCGGTCATGGCTGACCAGCTTCTTCCCGGTGATCGGGGCGGACGGCACAGTCGAGCAGGTCGGGGCGACGGTGGTCGACATCACCGAGCGCAAGCGGGGCGAAGCGGCGCAGCGGCGGGCGGCGGCGCTCAGCGCCGCGCAGAGCCAGATCCTTGAGCTTGCCGTCAGGAACGCGTCTTTGCCAGCGACGCTGCGCGCGATCTGCGTCGCGGTCGAGACCCTGTCGCCATCGCTGCTCGCGTCCATCCTGCTGAGCGACGACGACCGCCTGCGCCACGGCGCGGGACCGAGCCTGCCCGATGCCTACAACGCGGCCATCGACGGGATCGCCATCGGCGAGGGTGCAGGCTCGTGCGGCACCGCGGCGGCACGGCGGCAGCCGGTGATTGTCGGCGACATCGCCGCCGACCCGCTATGGCGCGACTATCGCGGGCTGGCGCTGGCGCATGGCCTCAAGGCCTGCTGGTCGCTGCCGATCCTCGGCGGGCAGGAGCAGCCGCTCGGCACCTTCGCGCTCTACCGCCGCGAGGTCGGCGATCCCGGCCCGGCCGACCTCGAGCTGGCCGATGTCGTCGTGCGATCGACCGCCCTGGTGCTCGAGCGGCATCAGGCCGAAGCGCGGCTGCGCGAGAGCGAGGAGCGGCTGCGGCTGGCCGTGGAGAACGCGGAGGTCGGCTTCTGGGACGTCGACGAGGTCAACCAGGTCCTCCACTGGCCGCCGCGGACGAAGGCGATGTTCGGCATCTCCGCCGACGTGCCGGTGACGATGCAGGATTTCTACGACGGCCTGCATCCCGACGACACCTTCCACACCGCCGTCGCCTATGCCGCCGCCAGCGATCCGATGCGCCGCGCGCTGTACGATGTCCATTACCGCACCATCGGCAAGGAAGACGGCGTCGTGCGATGGGTCGCCGCGAAGGGACGCGGCGTGTTCGACGGCGATCGCTGCGTGCGCGTCGCCGGAACCGCCGTCGAGGTCACCAAGCGGAAGGTTGCCGAGCAGGCGCTCGCCGAGCGCGAGGCGCAGCTGCGTGATCTGAACGCGACGCTTGAACAGCGGATCGCCGAGCGCACGCGCGAGCGCGACCAGGCGTGGCGCAACTCGCGCGACCTGCAGGTCGTCGTCGGCACCGATGGCGTCTTCCGCGCGGCCAACGACGCGTGGCAGACGATCCTCGGCTATCCCCCGGAGTCGCTCGCCGGCCGCTTCCACCTTGACCTCGTCCACCCCGACGATGTCGCCGGCAGCGGGGCGGCGCTCGTCACGGCAGTGGACGGCCCGCTGCCGGTCTACGAGAACCGTGTCCGCCATGCCGACGGCAGCTGGCGGTGGATCTCGTGGGTCGCCGCGCCGGAGGGCGGCCTCGTCTACGCCTCCGGTCGCGACATCACCGCCGAGAAGGCGCGGCAGGCGGAACTCGAAGTGGCGCAGGAGGCGCTGCGCCAGGCGCAGAAGATGGAGGCGGTAGGGCAGCTGACCGGCGGCATCGCGCACGACTTCAACAACCTGCTGCAGGGCGTCGCCGGCAGCCTCGATCTCATCGCCCGCCGGCCCGGCGACCGCGAGCGTGTCGAGCGCTGGGCCCAGGCCGGGCTGGCCGCGGCCGAGCGCGGGGCGAAGCTGACCGGGCAGTTGCTGGCCTTCAGCCGCTCGCAGAAGCTGGAGGCGAAGCCCGTCGCGGTGTCGGCGCTGGTCGCAGGGTTCCGCGAGATGATCGAGCGCTCGATCGGGCCGCACGTCCGCGTCCGCTTCGACCTTGCGACCGACGGCGTGCGGGTGCTCGGCGACGAAGTGCAGTTGGAGATGGCGGTGCTCAACCTCGCCATCAATGCCCGCGACGCGATGCCCGGCGGCGGCGAACTGACGATCTCCAGTGGGCTTGTCGATTTGCGCGGCGACGCCGAACTGGCCGACGGTGCCTACCTCGAACTGTCGGTTGCCGACACCGGAACCGGGATGCCGCCGGAAGTCGTCGCCCGCGCCTTCGACCCCTTCTTCACCACCAAGGGCGTCGGCAAGGGGACGGGGCTGGGCCTCAGCCAGGTCTACGGCACCGTCCGCCAGGCCGGCGGCACGGTCCGCATCGACAGCCGGCCCGGCGCGGGGACGACGGTGCGCATGATCCTGCCGCGCACCGACGACCTGCCGGCGCAAGCAAAGGACGGCGCGCATCTTGTGCGCTCGCAGGCGGCGGCAGCGCGCGTCCTGGTCATCGACGACGATCCCGGCGTCCGCCGCTTCCTCGCCGACTCGCTCGACGCGCTCGGCTACCAGGTGGCGTTGGCCGATGACGGCGAGGCAGGGATCGCGGCGGTCGCCGACGACCCGCCCGATGTCGTCGTCCTCGACTTCGCGATGCCCGGGATGAACGGGGCGGAGGTCGCGGCGCGGATCCGGGCGGTGCGCGCCGACCTGCCGCTGGTCTTCGCCACGGGCTACGCTGAAAGCGCGGCGATCGACGCGTCGGCGGGCGACGTGCCGGTGCTGCGCAAGCCGTTCGGGCTCGACGAACTGCAGGCGACGCTGGCCGCCGTCCTCACGCCGCGGGCGTGACCGGCTGCCACGGCGGAAAGTCGAGACGGAACACGGCGCCGGGGCCGTCGTCGGCGTTCGCCGCGGTCAGCGTCACCGCCATCGCATCGGCGAAACCCTTGGCGATGGCGAGGCCGAGCCCGCTGCCGCCGGCGCGGTCGCTCCCCTCGCCCCGGGCGAAGGTGCCGAACACGGCGCTCTGGTCGCCGGGCGGCAGGCCGGGACCATGGTCGCGCACGGTCAGCGTGACCCCCGACGGTTGCCGCGCGCCGCGGATCTGGATCGGCCCCGGCCCACCGTGGAGGGCGGCATTGGCCAGCAGGTTCAGGAGGATGTGGTGGAGCAGGCGCGGGTCGGCGCGGACCAGCGCGAGATCGGGCGGTACCTGCAGGTCGATCGGCCGTGCCTGCAGCAGGTCCTTCAGGTCGTGCGCGGCGCT
>JAFARM010000233.1 GCA_019245455.1 Sphingomonadaceae bacterium
CACGTCGCGATAGGCGAACAGCGCCGGCGACCCGCCGGTGTGGACGAACACGACCCGGTCGCCGGCGGCGAAGTATCCCTCGCGCACCAGGTCGATCAGCCCGGCCATCGCCTTGCCGGTATAGACCGGGTCGAGCAGCACACCCTCGGTCGCCGCCGCCATGCGTACCGCGGCAACCATCGCCGGCGTGGGCAGCGAGTAGCCGGGGCCGACCCAGCGGTCGAGGCAGGTGACGGCACTCCGCTCCGGTGCGGGCACGCCGAGGAAGGCCGCCGTCGCCTCGGCGAGCGCGAAGACATTGCCCTCCTGCTCTTGCCTTGGGCGGCGGACGTTGATGCCGGTGACGGGCAGGCGCGCGTTCGCCGCCGCCAGCCCGACGACGAGCCCGGCGTGCGTCCCCGCGCTGCCGCTGGCGACGACGAGATGGTCGAAGGCGCGGCCGAGGTCGAAGCTCTGCGCCAGCAGCTCGTCGGCGCAGGCGACATAGCCGCACGCGCCGCGCGGGTTCGATCCGCCACCGGGGATGGCATAGCCGATGCGGCCGGCCGCGGTCAGGTCGGCGAGTTCGCTGACCATCGCCTCGCGCAAGTCGCTGCCGCCCGGCACGACCCGCACCTGCTCGACGCCCATCAGGTCGAACAGCAGGTTGTTGCCGCTCGCGTCCGCACGGTAGCTGCCGGGGACCCGCTCCTCGAGGATCAGGCGGCACTTCAGCCCCTCGCGCACGGCGGCGGCGAGCGTCAGGCGGCAGTGGTTCGACTGCGGCGCGCCGACCGTCACCAGCGTGTCGGCCCCCTTGGCCAACGCGTCGGCGACGAGGAACTCGAGCTTGCGCGTCTTGTTGCCGCCGCCGGCCAGCCCGAGCAGGTCGTCGCGCTTGATCCACAGCTCGACCCTGCCGCCCAGTTCGCGCGTCAGGTGCGGCATCGGATCGAGTGGCGTCGGGCCGGGCGTGTAGCGGCGGCGGGGGAAGCGGGCGAGGTGCATCGCGCCACGTGTAGGCGATCGTGCCGGCGACGCAACCGCTGCCGCCCGCGAGCGGTTAAGCACGGGTCAAGCCGTGGCGCGATAGCGACGCGGTCAAGGAGATCAGCATGATGACCATCAGGACGATTGCCCTTGCCGGTGCCGCGGCGCTTGCCGCCGGGCTCGGCGGCTGTGCCGACGGCTATTACGGCGGCGGCGTCGCCACCGGTTACTACGCGCCGACCTATGGCCCCGACTATTATGTCGGTGCCGGCTATCCGGCGTACGGCTGGTTCGGCGACTTTTATTATCCCGGCTACGGCGTCTATGTCTTCGACCGCTATGGCCATCGCCGCGGCTGGAACGATGACGAGCGGCGGCACTGGGAGTATCGGGGCGCCAACTGGCGCGGCAACCACCTGTACGATGGCGGCCGCTACGACGCGCACCGCGACCGGGCGTACATGGCCGATCGCAGCGCCGCCTTCCGCAGCTATCGGGGCGGGCCCCAGGGCGGCCGCGCGCCGGCGCAAGGCGGGCACCACGACGGCGACCGGCACCACTAGCCGTTCAGTTGGCCTTCATCGCGTCCGCGGCTATGCTGGCGCAATGAAGGCCATGCTCTTCGCTGCCGCACTCGCGGTGCCCCTGCCGCTCGCGGCGCAGACCGCGCCGCCCGCCGCGCCCGTCGAGCACCGGTTGACCCCTGACGAAATCGCCGCGGCCGAGGAGGCCGGTGCCGAGCGCAGCCGCGCGGCGGAAGCGCTGGCGCTGTCCCGCGGCGAGCCGTCGCTGGCGCTGCCGGCGGAGAAAAGGAAGCCGCAGGTCCACGGGGAGGCGGGCGTCGCCTTCGGCTCGAACGGCTATCGCGAGGTCTACGGAGCCGAGCAGACGACCCTGTCGAACGGATCGACGATCGGCATCGCGGGCGACTATGCGACGCTGAACGGCCCCGGCCGGCTGCGCATCCGGCCGTTCTGACCGGGCGCTAGCCGCCCGCGTCCGTGCCCGCTACACCCGCGGCATGGTCAAGCAGCACCTCTATCTCGTCGACGGCTCGGGCTTCATCTTCCGCGCCTATCACCGGCTGCCGCCGCTGAACGACCCCAACGGCACGATGGTCAACGCCGTCTACGGCGTGACGACGATGCTGTGGAAGCTGATCGAAGAGCTGAAACGCGCCGAGGCGCCGACGCACCTCGCCGTCATCTTCGACGCCGGCAGCCACACGTTCAGGAACGAGATGTACGCCGGCTACAAGGCGCACCGGCCGCCGCCGCCCGAGGATCTGGTGCCGCAGTTCCCGCTGATCCGCGACGCGGTGCGGGCGTTCAGCGTGCAGTGCATCGAGCAGGACGGCGTCGAGGCCGACGATATCATTGCCAGCTATGCCGAAGCCGCCTGCCGCGAGGGCATGGACGTGACCATCG
>JAFARM010000254.1 GCA_019245455.1 Sphingomonadaceae bacterium
GCGGGGGCGTGCTGGCGGCGGGCGAAGCGGCCGGTGCCGCGGTCGGAGCCGCCGGCGCTGCAGGAGCCTCCTGCGCGGCGAGGGCGAGGACGATGAACGCGGTCAGCATCGGGCGACTCCGGGTGGTGCGGCGGTCAGCCTAGCGGGCGGCGCGACGCAGGGGGAGATGGCACGGCTCCAGACTCCTCCCCGGAACGGGGAGGTGGCGCGCCGCAGGCGTGACGGAGAGGCCGGCCTCCGCGCAACGAATGGGTTGCCGGTGGCGAGCGACCCCTCCGTCACCGCGTGCCGCGGTGCCACCTCCCCGTTCCGGGGAGGAGCTGTACTGTGCCGGGCAGAGCTACGCCGCCCGCGCCGCCAGCCAGCGTTCCAGCCACTTGATCGAATAGTCCCCCGCGATGAACGCGGGGTCGTCGAGCAGCGCCTGGTGGAGGGGGATGGTCGTCTTCACCCCCGTGATCACATACTCCTCGAGCGCGCGCTTCAGTCGCAGGCGGCACTGCTCGCGGTCGTCGCCGTAGACGATCAGCTTGGCGATCAGGCTGTCGTAGTGCGGCGGGATGCGATAGCCGGCGTAGAGCGCGCTGTCGACGCGCACCCCTGGCCCGCCCGGCGCATGATAGTCGATCACCCGCCCCGGCGACGGCGCGAAGGTCGCCGGGTCCTCGGCGTTGATCCGGCACTCGATCGCATGGCCGGCGAAACGCACCTGATCCTGCGTCACCGACAGCGGCAGGCCGGAGGCAACGCGGATCTGCTCGCGCACCAGATCAAGGCCGGTGACCAGTTCCGTCACCGGATGCTCGACCTGGAGCCGGGTGTTCATCTCGATGAAGTAGAAGCGCCCGTCCTCGTACAGGAACTCCATCGTGCCGGCACCGCGGTACTTGAGCTTGGCCACCGCCGCGCGGACGATCTCGCCCATCTCCGATCGCTGCGCCGAGGTCAGCGCCGGCGAGGGGGCCTCCTCGAGCACCTTCTGGTGGCGGCGCTGCAGCGAGCAGTCGCGCTCGCCGAGGTGGACCGCGTTCCCCAAGCCGTCGCCGAACACCTGGAACTCGATGTGGCGCGGCTCGGACAGGTATTTTTCCAGGTAAACCGTGTCGTCGCCGAACGCCGCCTTGGCCTCGGCCTTCGCCTGCGCCATCAGAGGCGCGAGCGACGCCTCGTCGGGCACGACCTTCATGCCGCGCCCGCCGCCGCCCGACGCCGCCTTGACGAGCACCGGATAGCCGATGCCCTGCGCGACCTTGGCGGCTTCGGCGACGCTCGCCACCGCCCCGTCGGAGCCGGGGACGAGCGGCAGGCCGATGGCGGCCGCGGTGCGCTTGGCCTCGACCTTGTCGCCCATGGTGCGGATATGCTCGGGGTCGGGGCCGATCCAGACGATGCGGTGCTCCTCGACGATGTCGGCGAAGCGCGCGTTTTCGCTCAAGAAACCGTAGCCGGGGTGGATCGCGTCGGCCTGCGCCACCTCGGCGGCCGAGATGATGTTCGGGATATTGAGGTACGACTCGGCGGCGCTCGGCGGGCCGATGCAGATCGCCTCGTCGGCCAAGCGGACGTGCATCGCCTCGGCGTCGGCGGTCGAGTGGACCGCCACCGTCGCGATTCCCATGTCGTGGGCGGCGCGGTGGACGCGGAGCGCGATCTCGCCGCGATTGGCGATCAAAATCTTCTTGATCATGCGCGCAGGGTCACTCGATAATGACCAGTGGCTCGTCGTATTCGACCGGCTGCTCGTTGGTGACCAGGATACGCGCGACGGTACCCGCCTTGGGCGCGGTGATCGGGTTCATCACCTTCATCGCTTCGATGATCAGCAGCGTCGCGCCGGCCTTGACGCTCGCCCCGACGCTGACGAACGGCGGGCTCGCGGGGTCCGGGGTCAGGTAGGCGGTGCCGACGATCGGCGAGCGGACGAGGCCAGGGTGCTGGCGGACGTCGCCGTCGGCAGGGGCGGCGGTCGCCGGCGTTGCGGCGGTTGCGGCGGGGACGGCCGTTGCGGCGGGGGCGGGCGTCGCCGGCGCGGCGGCATAGACGGGTCCGGCGGCCGCCTTGCGCGCGACGCGGACCTTGCGCTCGCCGTCCTGGACCTCGATCTCGGTCAGGCCGGTCGCGTCGAGCAGCTCGGCCAGCTCGCGGACCAGCCCGGTGTCGACCTGCATCGCGGCCTCGCTCATGCTCACCCCTTGGATTGCCCGCGCCTTACCTGTCAGAACGCGGCGGCGGCGTCCAGCGCCAGCAGGTAGCCAAGCGCGCCGAAGCCGGCGATCGTCCCGCGCGCGACGGGGGCGACGAAGCTGGTGTGCCGGAACGCCTCCCGCGCGTGGGGGTTCGACAGGTGGACCTCGATCACCGGCGTGGCGATGCCCTTGACCGCGTCGTGGAGCGCCACCGAGGTGTGCGTCAGCCCGCCGGGGTTGAGGATCACCGCCTTCGCTCCGCGCGACGCCGCCTCGTGCAGCCAGTCGATCAGGTGTCCCTCGTGGTTCGACTGGCGGAGGTCGACCGTCAGCCCCAGCCCCGTCGCGCGGTCGTCGAGGCGGGCGGCGATGTCGTCGAGCGTGTCGCGCCCGTACACCTCGGGCTCGCGGGTGCCGAGGAGGTTCAGGTTGGGGCCGTTGAGGACGTAGACGAGGCCGGGCATGGGCGGGTTATAGCAGCGGGGCGGGCGGCGTCGAACGGTTCCTCCCCGGAACGGGGAGGTGGCACCGCGAAGCGGTGACGGAGGGGTCGCCCGCCGCACGACGCACCTTCCGTCCCGTGGCGACCGGCCCCTCCACCATTCGCCTGCAGAGGGCGAACGGTCCCCCTCCCCCGTTCCGGGGAGGAACGTGACGCCGCCCGCCTTCCGCCCTATATCGGTCGTAGCACCCCCCTCCTGTCATCCCCGCGAAAGCGGGGACCCATCTCCTCAGACCTTGGGAGATGGGTCCCCGCTTTCGCGGGGATGACGAGTATGAAGGACGCCATGCTCACCCTGACCCTGAACGGCGACCCGCGCCGCGTCGCCCCCGGCACGACCATCGCCGGCCTCCTCGCCGACCTCGACCTCGACGCCGCCAAGGTCGCGGTCGAGCGCAACCGCGTCATCGTCCCCCGCTCGACCTTCGCCGAACAGGAACTGGCCGACGGCGATGCGCTCGAGGTCGTCCACTTCGTTGGCGGCGGGCAGGCGCCGCTGGCGACGCCGGCCGACAGCTGGACGGTCGCCGGGCGCACTTTCGCCTCGCGCCTGATCGTCGGCACGGGCAAGTACAAGGACTTCGCCACCAACGCCGCCGCGGTCGAGGCGTCGGGGGCGGAGATCGTCACCGTCGCCGTCCGCCGGGTCAACGTTATGGACCGCGGCAAGCCGATGCTGACCGACTTCATCGACCCGAAGAAGGTGACCTACCTGCCCAACACCGCCGGCTGCTTCACCGCCGACGAGGCGGTCCGCACGCTGCGCCTGGCGCGCGAGGCGGGC
The DNA here is from genome assembly GCA_019245455.1 of Sphingomonadaceae bacterium. GTDB lineage: Bacteria > Pseudomonadota > Alphaproteobacteria > Sphingomonadales > Sphingomonadaceae > Polymorphobacter_B. Next base: position 3,473 of record JAFARM010000254.1, read on the forward strand.
GGGTGGAACCTGGTCAAGCTCGAGGTGCTGGGCGAGGCGCGGACGCTCTACCCCGACATGGCGGCGACGCTCGAGGCGACGAAGGAGCTGGTGCGGGATGGCTTCGACGTCATGGTCTATTGCGCGGACGATCCGATCGCGGCGAAGAAGCTCGAAGACCTCGGCGCGTGCGCGATCATGCCGCTGGGCGCGCCGATCGGCAGCGGGCTGGGGCTGCAGAACCCGGTGATGA
>JAFARM010000302.1 GCA_019245455.1 Sphingomonadaceae bacterium
GGCGTCGGCCCGGGCCGAGCGGATCGCAGCCGCCATCTGCGCCACCTGCTGCGCCTGGACCGACGAATCGATGCGGGCCAGCACCTGCCCCTTGGCCACGCGCTGCCCGGCGTCGACCAGCACCGCCGTCACTACCCCGCCTTCGCCGTTGACGCCGACGACCGAGTCGCGCCGCGCGGCGATGCTGCCGGTGGCGGTGATGTCGGCGGCGACACGGCTCGTGCCCGGCACCACGACGCTGACCGTCGGCACCGTCGCCGGGGCCGGCGGCGGGACGGGCTTGGCGCGGCCGAGCACCAGCCACAGGCCGATCGCGACGACGGCGACGATGCTGGCGGCGATCGCGGGCACGCGCCAGCCACGGCGCACCGGCCGGAACCGGCTGCGCGCGGGCAGCGTATCGTCGATCGCGCTGTGCATATTCATGCCCGTCATCATCCCCGCCGCGGCGTGAGTGTATTACCATTGTAGTGCACCGGCGGCGTGCGTCAACTGCCTTAGCGGCAAAGCGCGTCGTTGCGAAGCGGCAACCGATATGTTAATCGGCCGTTATCTTTCGTGAAAGGCTATTCATGGTCGATCATGGAATTGTCGCCTGGGCGGCGTCCGGGCTGCTCGCGGGCATCATCGCCAAGTTCATCGCGGGCGGATGGGATGCCGCGGGCTGCCTCGCGTCGGTCGCCGCCGCCGTCGCCGGCGCCCTTGTCGCCGGCTACCTCTGGCAGGCGTATGCGCACTTCAACTACGACGGGCCGGTCGAACTTTTCGTCGCTTTGGCCGGCGCGACGATGACGCTGTGGGTGTTGCGCACGCTGTCGCCGCGCCATTGAGGGCAGGCTGGTGAGCGTGCTTCGACAGGCTCAGCGTGATGCTTCGATAGGCTCAGCATGAGCGTGCTTCGACAGGCTCAGCATGAGCGGAGGCGGAAGCGCGAGCATACTGGCCGCCGCCTTGGTCCCGGCAGCCCACGGTTCCAACCCACCTGCCGATCACAAAACCCGCTCATGCACTCATCTGCCGATCACAAAACCCGCTCATGCTGAGCTTGTCGAAGCACGGGCAGCGGGTCGTGCGTGCTTCGACAAGCTCAGCATGATGCTTCGACAAGCTCAGCATGAGCGGTGGGAGGAGCGCGAGCATACTGGCCGCCGCCTTGGTCCCGGCAGCCACGGTTCCAACCCATCTGCCGATCACAAAACCCGCTCATGCTGAGCTTGTCGAAGCACGGGCAGCGGGTCGTGCGTACTTCGACAGGCTCAGCATGATGCTTCGACAAGCTCAGCATGGGCGGAGGCGCGTTCATCGTCGTGCAACGCTCGCTCGCGTACGTTCCGGCGCGTCAACGACCGGGATGTTCCTCATGCGCGCTCTCCTTCCCGCTCTGCTCCTCGTCGCTGCGCCGGTTTCCGCCGAGGAAGCGCGGCCGACGACGCTGACGATCGTCGCCGAAGGGCATTTCGATCGCGCTCCCGACGTCGCCGAACTGTCGGGCGGGGTCGTCACGCAGGCGCCGACCGCCGCCGCCGCGCTCGCGGAGAATGCGCGGCGGATGACCGACGTCGTCGCCGCCGTCCGCCGCGCCGGCGTCGCCGAGCGCGACATTCAAACCAGCGGCCTCAGCCTGCAGCCGCAGTACCGCTATGGCGACAACCACCCGCCGGTGCTGACCGGATATCAGGCGACGAACACCGTCGCGCTGAAGGTCCGCAAGCTCGCCGACGCCGGCGCGATGGTCGACGCGCTCGTCGCGGCCGGTGCCAACCAGGTCAACGGGCCGAGCTTCCGCGTCGAGGATGCCGAGGGGACGCTGAATGCCGCGCGGACCGCGGCGGTCGTCACCGCGCGGGCGCGCGCCGAACTCTACGCCGCCGCCGCCGGGCTGCACGTGGCGCGCATCCGCTCGATCGCCGAGGGGACGCCGGCGCGCGTCGACCCGAACGAGATCGTCGTCACCGCCGCGCGCAAGTTCGCCGCCCCCGCCACCCCGGTTGCGCCGGGGGAAGTGACGCTCGGCGCGACCGTCACGGTGGTGTTCGACCTCGACTGACGCGGGCGAACGGCACGATCAGCGGCGCGCCGCACGCCTCGCCGCGCCACGCCGTGACGCCGTAGCTCGCGGCGAGCGTCGCGTCGGCGAGCACGTCGGCCGGCACCCCCTCGGCGGCGACGCGGCCGCGGTCGATCAGCACCAGCCGGTCGGCGAAGCGCGCGGCGAGCGTCAGTTCATGGAGGACGGCGACGGCCGCGACGCCCCGCTCCGCCTCGGCGCGGAGCAGCGCCATGACATCGAGGGCGTGGCCGGGATCGAGCGCGGCGAGCGGCTCGTCGGCGATGAGGACGCCCGCCTCGACCGCCAGCGCCCGTGCGAGGAAGGCCCGCGCGCGCTCGCCGCCCGACAGCTGGGTGACGACGCGGTCGCGCAGCGCGAGCACGTCGGCCCTCGCCATCGCCGCCTCGATCGCCGCGCGGTCGGTGTCGCCGATGCTGCCTAGGGGGGCGAGGTGCGGCAGGCGGCCGAGGGCGACGAGCCGCGCGACGGTCAGCGGCCAGGCGAGCGTCGCCCCCTGCGGCAGGTAGGCGCGGGCCTTTGCCTGCGCGGCGGGCGAGAGGGTGGCGAGGTCGGCCCCGCCGAGCGTCACCCGCCCCGCGCTTGCCGGCAGCAGCCCGGCGAGCGCGCGCGCCAGCGTCGACTTGCCGGCGCCGTTGGGGCCGATGACGGCGACGAGTTCGCCGGGAATCGCGGTGAAGTCGACGCCGTCGAGGACGCGGCGCTTGCCGAGATCGACCGCAAGGCGCTCGGCGGTCAGGACCACAGCCGCCGCTCGCGCCGCAGGTAGTAGAGGAACACCGGCACGCCGAGAAAGGCGGTGACGACGCCGAGGCGGAGCTCGGTCGGGCTCGGGATCAGCCGCACGCCGATGTCGGCGGCGACGAGCAGCGCCGCGCCGGCCAGCGCCGAGGGCAGCAGCACCGACGACGGCGCGCGGTCGGTCAGCGGGCGGACGAGGTGGGGAACGACCAGGCCGACGAAGCCGATCGCGCCGGCCGCCGCGACCGCGCCGCCGACGCCGATCGCCGTGCCCGCCGCCGTGACCAGCCGCACCCGGGAAATGCGCACGCCGAGCGCACGCGCGCCGTCCTCGCCGAGCGCCAGGCCGTCCAGCGCCCGCCCCTGTCCCAACAGCAGCCCCATGCCGATGAAGGTGCACGGCAGGGTCACGGCGACATCGGCGAAGCTCCGGTCCTCGAGGCTGCCCATCAGCCACGTCGCGATCTCGGCCAAAGCGAAGGGGTTGGGCGCAAGGTTGAGCGCCAGCGCGACCCCGGCGGCGGCGAGCGAACTGATCGCCACCCCGGCCAGGATCAGCCCCAGCGGCGACTCCCCCGCCAGCCACAGCAGCGGCACCAGCGCCGCCACCGCACCCATGATCGCGAACGCCGGCAGCAGAAGCGGGTGCGCCCCGGCAAAGCCGAAAAAGAGCGCGATTACAGCGCCCAGCGCCGCCGCCGGGCTCGCGCCGAGGACGCCCGGCTCGGCCAGCGGATTGCGCAGATAGCCCTGCAGCGCCGCCCCCGCCGTGCCGAGCATCGCCCCCACCGCCAGCCCGACGATCGCCCGCGGCAGCCGCAGGTCGAGGACGATCGTCCGCGCGGTCGTGTCGCCGCCGCCGGCCAGCACCGCCGCAATACGCCCGAGCGGCAGCGGCGCCGGCCCCAGGGTCAGCGACGCCAGCGCCAGCGCCACGGCGGCAAGGGCGAGGACGGCGAGGAGGAGCGGGCGAGCCACGGCGACGATCTGTAGCCGAATGACGCGGGTTCGTCTTGACGCCTCGCACGCGGCGGGGTGCAAGAAGCCGCAGGAGGAGCCCATGGACCCGACCGACGTCCGCGCCGACCTCGCCGCCCGCGCCGCCGGCGGGCCGGATGCCATGGCAATCTCGCCTGCCGCCACCCCGCCCGGCACCGCGGCGATCCTCGCCGGCATCTCGGCCAGCTATTTCCGCCTGCGCCGGGGGCTCGCGATCGTCGCCTTCGCCTTTCCGATCGTGCTGGCGATCGGGGCCGGCGGCGTGCTGCAGGGATCGATAAGCGCCTATTATCATTACAGCCGCTTCGCCTGCAGCCCCGGCGGCGCGTGCCCCGCGGGCGGCGGCACGATGCGCGATGTGTTCGTCGGCGCGCTATGGATGATCGGCTCCTTCCTGCTGTTCTACCGCGGCTACTCGCGCGCCGAAGACCGGGTGCTCAACGTCGCCGGCCTGACGGCGGTGGCGATATCGCTGTCGCCGATGGACTGGCCGGCCGCCGCCGCGGCGACGCTCCGCGGCCGTATCCACGGCACCAGCGCGGTCGTCTTCTTCCTCTGCATAGCCTATGTCGCCATCTTCCGCGCGCGGGACACGACCGTCCTCCTCGACGACGCCCGGCGGTCGACGTTCACGGCAATCTACCGGACGCTGGGCGCGCTGATGGTCGTGCTGCCGCTCGGCGCCGTCGCCCTCCACCTGCTGCTGCCCAACCCGCAGAGCCGCGTGATCCTGGGCATCGAGGTATCGGGCATCTACGTCTTCGCCGCCTTCTGGCTGGTCAAGAGCCGCGAGATCGCGCTGATCGAGGGCCGATGATCCCGGCGCACGTCGTCAGCCTGAACCTGTGCGCCGACCAGCTGCTGCTGGCGCTCGCCGACCGGCGGCAGATCGCGGGGGTCACCGTCTATGCCGCCGACCCCGGAATGTCGGCCGCCGCCAGCGCCGCCCGCGGTCTGCCGACGACGCGCGGCACGGCCGAAGAGCTTCTGCTCGCCCGCCCCGACCTGATCATTGCCGCGCCGTACCAGGTCGCCGCCAAGCGGGCGCTTCTGCCCGGGACCCGCATCGTCGCCGTGCCGGAGGCGAACGACGCAGGCCGGATCGCCGCCAACGTCCGCACCGTCGCCGCGGCGCTCGGCCACCCCGATCGGGCCAACCCGATCGTCGCCAGCCTGTCGGCAAGGCTGCCACCGCTGCCGCGTGCGAAGGGTCCGGTCATCGCGCAATATCAGCGCGGCGGCTGGCTGGCGGGAACGGGAACGCTGGTCGACGACCTCATCCGCCGCACCGGCGGCCGCAACCTCGCGACCGTGCTCCATCGGCCGCCGCTCTCGCGCATGAGCCTTGAGGCGATCATCGCCGCGCGGCCCGACTTCCTGCTGACCGAGCGGCGAACGACCACCGGGGACCGGGGCGCGGCGCTGCTCGACCACCCGGCGCTGGCGAGGGCCTTCCCGCCCGCGCGCCGGCTGGTGCTCGACGGGACGCTGACCGTCTGCGGCGGGCCGGCCTATCCCCGGGCCGTGGCGGCGCTGCGAGCCCAGATAACCGGATCAGTTCGTAGCCGCTGAAGCGTGAACCAAAGCGGGAAGTTCACGAAGTTCATTTGCGTGGCGTGTATTTTTTGCTCGCCTTCCTGTCCCGCAACCGCTCCCGCTGCGCCGCCCGTCAGCAGCCGCAATGGCATACCACGAGCACCGGCGGGTAGGACAGCCTAGCCCTTCAACCGCGCCACCTCGGCCTCCAACGCGACGATCTTCTGCGCCTGGGCGACGATGATGTCGTGCAGCGCGGCGAGCTTCGCGGCATCGCCAGCCGGCGCGGCTGCCGGCTCCGGCGGCGGCGGGGGCGGCGGCGGCGGCGCGGGGGTGACGTCGATCGGACGATCGCGGAACAGGCCGGACGCCCGTGCCTTCTCGATCAGCGGCGCGGCGCTGGCGAACAGCGCCATCAGCGCTTCGGTGACGGGGGGTTCGCGATCGGGCATGGCGGCACTCCACGTGTGGGTGTCGTATATGGCTAGGACAGTGGCGGGTTCAAGCCTTCTCCCCTCCCCTTTAGGGGAAGGGCCGGGGGTGGGGAGGTCAGCGGTTCACCGCGGCCTCTCGCCCGTTCCCCACCCTCGGGCCGGCGCTCCGCGCCGTCTCTCGCCCCGCCCCTGAGCCGAAGGCGGCGGAACGCCAACGGGAGGGGGGTCATTCCGCCGCGATGGCCACGGCTTCGTCCAGCGGGTGCGGCAGGCGGGACAGCATCTCCTTCGGGCAGACCTGCCAGAAGGCACCACGCGCGCGCTCCCAGTCGAGCAGGAGCTCGCCCGCCCACGCCGACCCCGTCTCGGCGGCGTGTTCCTCGATCAGCGCGTGGAGCACGCCGTCCCAGTGCGCGCTCGCCAACCGCGCCAGCACGACCGAATCGCGGTTGACCCGCCGCTCGAAGCCGCCGTCGCCGGGGGTGCCGTCATAGACGAAGGCCATGCCCCCCGTCATGCCGGCGGCGAAATTGTCGCCGGTCGGCCCCAGGATCACGGCGACGCCGCCGGTCATGTATTCGCAGCCGTTGGCCCCGCAGCCTTCGACGACGACGTGCGCGCCGCTGTTGCGGACGGCGAAGCGTTCGCCGGCGCGTCCGGCGGCGAACAGGCGGCCGCTCGTCGCGCCGTAGAGGACGGTGTTGCCGATGATCGTGTTATCGCGCGCGACGAGCGTCGAGCTGACCATCGGCCGGACGACGATCGTCGCGCCTGACAGGCCCTTGCCGACATAGTCGTTGGCCTCACCGAACACCTCGAGCTTCAGGCCCTGGACGCCGAACGCGCCGAGGCTCTGCCCGGCCGAACCGCGCAGGCGGACGTGGAGGTGGCCCGGCGGCAGGCCGGCCATGCCGTATTTCCGCACGATCACCGAGGACGCGCGCGTGCCCACCGCGCGGTGCGTGTTGCGGACGGTATAGGTCAGCTGCATCTTCTCGGCCCGCTCGAACAGCGCGGCCCCGTCGCGCAGGATCTCGGCGTCGAGGCTGTCGGGAACCTCGTTGCGGTGGCCGACGATGGCGAAGCGGCGCTGCTCGTCGGGCGCGTCGACCTTGACCAGGATCGGGTTCAGGTCGAGGTCGTCGAGGTGCTCCGCCCCGCGGCTGACCTGGCGCAGCAGCTCGGTGCGGCCGATCACCTCGTCCAACGACTTCGCCCCGAGGCGGGCGAGGATGTCGCGCACCTCCTCGGCAATGAAGCTCATCAGGTTGATGACCTTCTCCGGACTGCCGCCGAATTTCGCCCGCAGCGCCTCGTCCTGCGTGCAGATGCCGACCGGGCAGGTGTTCGAGTGGCATTGGCGGACCATGATGCAGCCCATCGCCACGAGGCCGAGCGTGCCGATGCCGAACTCCTCCGCCCCCAGGATCGCGGCGATGACGATGTCGCGCCCGGTCTTCAGCCCGCCGTCGGTGCGGAGCTTGACCCGGTGGCGGAGGCCGTTCAGCGTCAGCACCTGATTGACTTCGCTGAGGCCCATCTCCCACGGCGTGCCGGCATACTTGATTGACGACTGTGGGCTCGCCGCCGTGCCGCCGACGTGGCCGGAGACGAGGATGACGTCGGCGTGCGCCTTGGCCACCCCGGCGGCGACCGTGCCGATGCCCGCCGAGCTGACCAGCTTGACGCAGACGCGCGCACGCGGGTTGATCTGCTTCAGGTCGTAGATCAGCTGCGCCAGGTCCTCGATCGAATAGATGTCGTGGTGCGGCGGCGGGCTGATGAGGGTCACGCCGGGCGTCGCGTGGCGCAGGCGGGCGATGAGGTCGGTGACCTTGAAGCCCGGGAGCTGCCCGCCCTCGCCGGGCTTGGCTCCCTGCGCGACCTTGATCTCGATCTCCTCGCAGGCGTTGAGATACTCCGCCGTGACGCCGAAGCGGCCGGAAGCCACCTGCTTGACCGCCGAGTTGGCGTTGTCGCCGTTCGGGTACGGCGTGAAGCGCGCCCGGTCTTCGCCGCCCTCCCCGCTCACTGCTTTGGCGCCGATCCGGTTCATCGCGATCGCCAGCGTCTCGTGCGCCTCAGGGCTCAAGGCGCCAAGGCTCATGCCGGGGCTGACGAAGCGGCGGCGGATCTCGGTGATCGACTCGACCGCATCGAGCCGCACCGGCGTCTTCGCCCAGTTGAACTCGAGCAGGTCGCGCAGGTAGATCGGCGGCAGCTCGGCCACCGCGCGGCTGAAGCGCATATAGTCCGAATAGCTGTCGCGCGTGACCGCCGTCTGCAGCAGGTGGATCAGGTTCGCCTGATAGGCATGGTCCTCGGCCCCCGCGCGGTAGCGGTAGAGACCGCCGACCGGCAGGGCGACAACGTCGTCGTCCCACGCTGCCTCGTGGCGCAGGCGGGCGTTCAGATGGATCGAGGCGAAGCCCTCGCCGCTGATCTTCGCGGGCATCCCCGGAAAGAACTCCGCGACCAGGGCGCGGCTAAGGCCCACCGCCTCGAAGTTGTAGCCCCCTCTGTATGAGCTGATCACGGCGATGCCCATCTTGCCCATGATCTTGAGCAACCCATCTTCGATCGCCTTCTTGTAGCGACCAACGGCACTGTCACGATCGAGGCCCGCGAACAGGCCGCGCGCGTGCCGGTCGACGATCGCTTCCTGCGCCAGGTAGGCGTTGACCGTCGTCGCCCCGACCCCGATCAGCACAGCGAAATAATGCGGGTCGAGGCATTCGGCCGAGCGCACGTTGATGCTGGAATAGGACCGCAGCCCCTTCGCCACGAGGTGGGTGTGCACGCCGGCGGCGGCCAGGATCATGGTGATGCCCGCGCGCGTCGCGTCCTGGTGCTCGTCGGTCAGGAACAGCTGGCTCTTGCCCGAGCGCACCGCGAGCTCGGCTTCCTCGCGCACGCGCGCGATCGCGGCGCGCAGCGCCTCAGGGCCACCGGCGATGTCGAAGGTGCAGTCGATCGTCGCTGCGGCGCGAGCATAGTGGGTGCGGAGCACGTCCCAGTCGCGGTTGGTCAGCACCGGCGAGTCGAGGACCATCACGCCCTCTTGCCGGGCATCATGGTCGAGGATGTTCCCAAAGTTCGCAAAGCGCGTCTTCAGGCTCATCACCCGCGTCTCGCGCAAGCTGTCGATCGGCGGGTTGGTCACCTGGCTAAAGTTCTGGCGGAAGAAGTGGCTCATCGACCGCGGCTTCGACGAGATGACGGCCAAGGGCGTGTCGTCGCCCATGCTGCCAACCGCCTCCTTGGCGTCGATCACCATCGGCGCGAGGAGCAGCTCCATATCCTCCGCCGTCAGCCCGGCGGCGACCTGGCGGCGGCGCAGCTCGGCGCGGTCGAACGCCCCCGGCGGCTGCGGCGCGTCATGGCCGGGCAGGTCGGCGAAGGTGCGGAAATGCTCGACCCATTCACCGTACGGCGCGGCGGCGGCGATGCGGTCCTTGACCTCGGCGTCGGCATAGAGGCGCGGCCCCGCACCGGCATCGCCGTCCAGATCGACCGCGATCATCTGCCCGGGCCCAAGCGCGCCCTTTGCCGTGATCGTCGTTTCGGGAACGACGACCATTCCCGCCTCCGATCCCGTGATGAGGAGCCCGTCCGACGTCGTCAGCCAGCGCATCGGCCGCAGCGCCGACCGGTCGACCCCGGCGAGGCACCAGCGGCCGTCGGTCATGGCGAGCGCCGCCGGGCCGTCCCACGCCTCCATGACGCTGGCGAAGAAGGCGTACATCGCCCGGTGCGCGTCGGGCATGGTGTGGACGCGCGACCATGCCTCGGGGATCAGCATCAGCTTCGCCGTCGGCGCGTCGCGCCCGGAGCGCACCAGCGCCTCGAACACCGCATCGAGCGCCGCAGTGTCGGACGCGCCGGCGGGGATCAGCGGCTTGATGTCGGCGGAATGCTCGCCGAAAGCCGTCGCCGCCATGCGGATCTCGTGGCTTTTCATCCAGTTCTTGTTGCCACGGACGGTGTTGATCTCGCCGTTGTGGGCGAGGCATCGGAACGGCTGCGCCAGCCACCATTGCGGGAAGGTGTTGGTCGAATAGCGCTGGTGATAGATGGCAAAGCGGCTGACGAAGCGCTCGTCGGTCAGGTCGGGGTAGAACACCGACAGTTCCTCGGCAAGGAACAGCCCCTTGTAGATGATCGACCGCGCCGACAGCGAGCAGATGTAGAAGCCGTTGATCTGCGCGGCCACGACCGCTTTCTCGATCCGCCGGCGGATCAGGTAGAGGTCCTTCTCGAACGCTTCCATCGGCGCGGCGTCGGGCAGCGGACCGGCGATCATGATCTGCTCGATCTCAGGGCGCGACGCCGCCGCCTTCGGGCCGATGACGCTGGTGTCGACCGGCACCTGCCGCCAGCCGTAGATCGTGTAGCCGAAGCCGATGATCTCGGCCTCGACGATCGTCCGGCACGTCTCCTGCGCCGCGAGATCGGCGCGCGGCAGGAACACCTGCCCCACCGCGAGCCGATTGGGCTTGGGCGCATGGCCGGCGCGGGCGATGTGTTCGTCGAAGAACCCGTGCGGCAGCTCGACGTGGATACCGGCTCCGTCGCCGGTCTTGCCGTCGGCGTCGACGGCACCCCGGTGCCAGACGGCCTTCAGCGCGTCGATCGCGGCCGTGACGACGCGCCGCGACGCCGTCCCGTCGATCGCCGCCACCAGCCCCACGCCGCAGGCGTCCGATTCCATCTCGGGCCGGTACATCCCGTACGCTGCCACCCGCGCGCGTTCAGCCGCCGTTGGCACCAACAAGTTCGCGGTCTCGTCGGGGACGGCTTCTCGAGTCATGCGGCGACCCTCGCGCCGGCTGCCCTTGCGGCGAGCCAGTCGTGCATCGCCTTGGCCACGTCGCGGCCGTCGCGGATCGCCCACACGACGAGGCTGGCCCCGCGGACGATGTCGCCGGCGGCGAAGACTCCGGGCAGGCTGGTCATCATCGTCGCGTGGTCGACTCGGAGCGTGCCCCAGCGCGTGGTCGCAAGGTCGCGCGCCGCGAACATCGTCGGCAGATCTTCCGCGTCGAAGCCGAGCGCGCCGATGACCATGTCGGCAGACAATCGCTCACGCGCGGCGTCGGGCTCCGGCGAGCGACGCCCGCTGGCGTCGGGCGGTCCAAGCCGCATCCGCTGGATGTCGACGGCGACCACCGGATCGCCGACCAGGGCCGCGGGCGACGCCAGCCAGATGAACTCGACCCCCTCCTCCTCGGCGTGGGCGACCTCGCGCTGCGACCCCGGCATATTCGCGCGGTCGCGGCGGTACAGGCATCGAACCGAGCGAGCGCCCTGACGGACGGCGGTGCGCACGCAGTCCATCGCCGTATCGCCGCCGCCAACGACGATGACGTCCTTGCCCGCGGCGTCGAGATCGGTGACCGCGTCGCCGAAGCCGCGGCGGTTCGAGGCAAACAGATAATCGAGCGCCGGCACCGCCGCTTTGGCCCCGGCCACCGCCAGCGCGCGCGCGGCATACATGCCTGTCGCGATCAACACGGCGTCGTGCCGGGCGCGAAGGTCGCCGAGCGTCAGGTCGCGCCCGATTTCGATTGACGGATGGAAGGTGATGCCAGCGGCGGCGAGCCGCTCGATCCGCCGTGCCACCACGTGCTTTTCGAGCTTGAATCCCGGGATCCCATAGGTCAGCAATCCGCCGGGTCGATCGTGCCGATCGTAAATGTCGACGCCATACCCCTTCGTCCGCAGCATCTCGGCGGCGGTGAGCCCCGCCGGCCCTGCCCCGATGATCCCTACAGACTGGCCGCGAGCCGATCCGACGCGAAGCGGGCGAACCCAGCCGCTGTCCCAGGCAAGATCATTGATGAACTTTTCGACCGCGCCGATGGTGACACTGCCGAAATCGGCCTCGATGACGCAGTTGCCCTCGCACAGCCGATCCTGCGGACAGATTCGACCACAGATCTCCGGCATCGTGCTCGTGGCCGCGCTCGCCTCATAGGCTTCCTCGAACCGACCCTCAGCGGTCAGCCGGAGCCAGTCGGGGATGTTGTTGTGAAGCGGACAATGAACCTGACAGAACGGCACGCCGCACTGCGAGCACCGCGACGCCTGCTCCTCTGCGCGCGCAATCAGAAACGGACGCGCGATCTCGAGGAAGTCGGCCTTACGCGCTTGCACATCCCGCTTCTCAGGTACCACCTGCAGATGTGCAACGAAACTGAGC
>JAFARM010000376.1 GCA_019245455.1 Sphingomonadaceae bacterium
TGCGCCGCCTCTATGACCGCCTGCTCGTCCTTGCCGGACGCCGCGACGCCGAATGGTGGCTGGCGCTCGTTGCCTTCATCGACGGCGCGCTGTTCACCATCCCGCCCGAGCTGCTCCAGCTGCCGATGTCGATCGCGCGGCCGGCACGGTCGCTGCGCTACGGCGTCGTCGGCCTCGTCGCCTCCGCGGCGGGGGCGGTCGTCGCCTACTATATCGGCGCGGCGCTGTTCGAGGGCGTCGCCCTGCCGCTGCTGCGCTTCCTCGGCCGCGAGGACGAGTTCCGCCGCTTCGCTACCGAAGTCGCCAAGAACGCGCTGCTGTGGCCGCTCGCCTTCCTGCTGGCACCGATGCCGGCCGCGGTCGCGGCGGGCAGCGTCCACCTCGGCCTCGCCGGGGCGCTCGCCGCGTCGGTCGTCGGCCGCGGCGGCCGCTTCCTGGTCGTCGCCGCGCTGCTCAAGCGCTACGGCGCCGTCGCCGAGCATTATATCGAGGCGCACTTCCACCGCGTCGCGCTGATCGCCGCCGCCCTTGTCGCCGCCTATATCGGGTATCGCTATGTCCTCGCGGGTCGCTAACGCGCTCGTCCTCAGCGGCAGCGCGGCGCTGCTCGGCGGGGCGCTCGCCTTCCAGTACCTGGGGGGTCTGGCACCGTGCGAGATGTGCCTGTGGCAGCGCTGGCCGCACGTCGCTGCGCTGGTTCTGGGGCTCGTCGCCTGGGCGCTGGGTAGCCGGTGCGGCGTGGTCGCGCTGGCGGCGGTCGCGGTGCTGGCGTCGGCGGCGATCGGCTACTTCCATGCCGGCGTCGAGTACCACTGGTGGGCCGGGCCGCAGGCGTGCACCGGTCCGGCGTTCGACATCCACAACCTCGCCGCCGCCCTTGCCGCGCCGATGATCCGCTGCGATGCGGCGGCGTGGTCGCTGTTCGGCATCTCGATGGCCGGCTACAACGCCTTGATCTCGACCCTGATCGGAGGAGGCGCGCTGTGGCTGCTGAGACCCCGAGGCCCGAAACCGTCGACCAGATGATCCGCGTCGACCATGCCGGCGAGTACGGCGCGGCGCGGATCTACGCTGGGCAGCTGGCGGTGATGGGCGGACGGTCGCCTGTGGCCCCGGCGATCGGGCGGATGCGGGCGCAGGAGGCGCGCCACCTCGCCGTGTTCGACGACCTCGTCGTCCGCCGCCGCGTGCGGCCGACCGCGCTCCACCCGCTGTGGCACGTCGCCGGCTACCTGCTCGGCGTCGGCACGGCGCTGATCGGCCCGGAAGCGGCGATGGCGTGCACGGTCGCGGTCGAGACGGAGATCGACCGCCATTATCAGGCGCAGCGCGACGCCCTTGCCGCCGCGGGGGACGTCGACGCGGAGCTCGCCGGCCATATCGAGGACTTCCAGGCCGAAGAGGTCGAGCATCGCGACACGGCGGCCGAGATGGGCGGCAGCGGCTACCCGGTGATGAGCGCTCTGATCCGCGCCGGCTGCCGCGCGGCGATCGCGGCGACGAAGCGGGTCTGACGCGGCGTCAGACGAGCGGCAGGGCGATCGCCAGGCGGCAGTCGATGACGCAGCCGCGCGCCCGCGCCGCCGCCAGCCACCCGGGCAACTCCGCCAGCGGCACGACGTGGACGGTGATGTCCTCGCCGTCGACCCCGCCGCCGGTGCCGGTGCGGGTCAGCCCGGTGGCGCGGAACAGGGTGAAGGTTTCCGCCGACATCCCCGCCGAGGTCGCATAGTCGCCAAGGTCGGCCCAGGTCGCGGCGGCGAACCCCGTCTCCTCGGCCAGCTCACGCGCGGCGGCGCGGGCGGGATCGAAGTCACCGTCGTCGCCGATCAGCCCAGCGGGAAGCTCGATCGTGGGCCGCATGAACGCGCGGCAAAGCTGCTCGACTAGGACGATCTCGCCCGCCTCGGTCGTCGCCAGGATCACTGCCGCGCCGGTCCCGCCGACGCGCGCCGCATATTCCCACGTCCCTTCGCGGCGGACTTCGAGATATCTGCCGCGCCACATCAGTTCGCTCATGCGATCACCCTATCCGATCAACCCGGGGCGATAGCCAGCACCGCCATCGGATAGATACCCCGCCGTAACGTCTTTCTGAGGAACGTACCGAGGCGATTAGGGTTAACGCGCCACCTGGGCGTGTAACGCATCAGGGGGCTGCGGCCGCGTCCGGCCGCGTTCGAGTGCGGAGTACGTCGATGAACAAGAAGTTTCTGATCGCCGGCATCCTGGCGATCGGTGCCGCTGCGCCTGCGGCGGCGATCACCACCTTCGCCACCTTCTCCCCCAATTCGACCGACAACATCAGCTATGTCGGCAACAGCGACGGCACGGGGACGATCAGCAGCACCGGCGCGCCGGTCACCTTCCACTTCCTCGACGCCTCGGGGGTCACCGCGGTCCAGGACGTGGCGGCGACGCTGACCTTCAGCGCGAGCACCGGCCCCGGATCGATCGTCGGCGGCGTCCTCGCCTATGCCCCGGTGACGTCGGGAAGCTTCAGGCTGATCGCCGACGCGCCGACGTCGTACATGGGGCACACGGGCACCAACCTTCTCAGCGGCAGGTTCAGCGGCGGCGTCTTCACCGGGTCGGTCGGCGGCTCGGTCGGCAGCCTGCTCAACTCGCTGCCGCCGGTGGCGGTGGCGTTCACCTCGAGCTTCCTCGGCTTCGGCAGCTCGACGGCGCGCGACATCTCGCTGGCGTTTGACGGCATCAACCCGCCGATCGGGACCAGCAACGGCAGCTTCACCGGAACGGTGAGCGGCAACTTCGGGGCGGACAGCTCGTCGGGGTCGCCCAACACCGTCCCCGAACCCGCCGCCTGGGCGCTGATGGTCGCCGGCTTCGGCCTGGTCGGCACCGCGGCGCGCCGCCGCGCGCCCGTCACGGTCGCCGCCTGACGCGGAACCGCTGAGGGTGTCGCCGCGCGGCACCCTCAGCGGTTTTTCCGCCCGTCAATCAAGGCCTCGGCGACGCTCGGATCGGCGAGCGTCGAGGTGTCGCCGAGCGTCGACGTGTCGCCCTCGGCGATCTTGCGCAGGATGCGGCGCATGATCTTGCCCGACCGCGTCTTCGGCAGTGCCGGCGTCAGGTGGAGGTGGTCGGGGGTGGCGATCGCGCCGATCGTGCCTCGCACCTGTTGTCTTAGCTCTGCGACCAGCCCCTCGCTTTCCGCCACCCCGGCGTTCAGCGTCACATAGGCGTAGATGCCCTGCCCCTTGACCGGGTGCGGGAAGCCGACCACCGCCGCCTCCGCGACCTGCGGGTGGGCGACGAGCGCGCTTTCGACCTCGGCGGTGCCGAGCCGATGGCCGCTGACGTTGATGACGTCGTCGACGCGCCCGGTGATCCACCAGTAGCCGTCCGCGTCGCGCCGCGCCCCGTCGCCGGTGAAGTAGAGGCCCTTGTACGTGCTGAAGTACGTCTGCACGAACCGATCGTGGTCGCCCCACAACGTCCGCGCCTGCCCGGGCCAGCTGCGGGTCAGCACGAGATTGCCGCTCGCCGCGCCCTCGATGATGCGTCCCTCGGCATCGACGAGCGCGGGGGCGACGCCGGGAAGCGGCAGCGTCGCCGAGCCGGGCTTGAGGTCGGTCGCGCCGGGCAGCGGGCTGATGAGGACGCCGCCGGTCTCGGTCTGCCACCAGGTGTCGACGATCGGCAGCGCGCCCTGGCCGACGACACGGTGGTACCAGCCCCACGCCTCAGGGTTGATCGGCTCGCCGACCGAGCCGAGCAGGCGCAGCGACGACAGGTCATGCGCCGCGACCGGCGCGTCGCCGTCGCGCATCAGCGCACGGAGCGCGGTCGGCGCGGTGGAGAAGATGTTGACCTTGTGGCGTTCGACGACCGCCCAGAAGCGGTCGGACGCGGGCCAGGTCGGCACGCCTTCGAACATCAGCACCGTCGCCCCGGCCGACAGCGGGCCGTAGACGAGGTAGCTGTGCCCCGTCACCCAACCGACGTCTGCGGTGCACCAGAAGACCTCGCCCGGCCGATAGTCGAACACCAGGTCGAAGGTGAAGTTGGCCCACAGCAGGTAGCCACCGGTGGTGTGGAGCACGCCCTTGGGCTTGCCGGTCGACCCTGACGTGTAGAGCAGGAACAGCGGGTCCTCGGCCGCCATCGCCGCGGGCGCGCAGGTGGCGGGGACGGCCGCGCGGCGGTCGTGCCACCAGTGGTCGCGTCCCGGTTGCATGGGGCAGGTGCCGTCGCCGTGGAGGACGACGAGCACCGCCTCGACCGCCGCCCCATCGGCGGCGGCGAGCGCGCACGCCTCGTCGATCGCGGTCTTCAGAGGCAGCGGCCGGCCGCCGCGCACGCCGTAGTCGGCGGTGATGACGACGCGGCTGCCGGCGTCGACGATCCGCCCGGCGATGGCCGACGGCGAGAAGCCGGCGAAGACCACCGAGTGCACCGCGCCGATGCGGGCGCAGGCAAGCATCGCCACCGCGGCTTCAGGGATCATCGGCAGGTAGATCGTCACCCGGTCGCCGCGCTTCACGCCCATGCCGGTCAGCACGTTCGCCATGCGGCACGTCTCGGCCAGCAGTTCGCCATAGGTGACGCGGCGCGGCGGGGTGGCGGGGTCGTCGGCTTCCCACACGATCGCCACGCGGTCGGGGTCGTGGCGGTCGAGGCAGTTGGCGCTGGCGTTGAGGACGCCGTCCTCGAACCAGCGAATAGCGACCGGGTCGAAGCTCCAGTTGCCCATCACCGTTGGCGGGGTCAGCCAGTCGAGCCGGCCGACCTCACCGCGCCAGAAGGCGTCCGGGTCGTCGTGCGCGGCGGCGCGCATCCGCTCGGCGGCGACGGCATCGACGCGGGTGTGCGCCTTGGCGGCAGCGGTCACGGGGTACAGGTCGTCGGTCACGGGCGCTCCCCAGCCTTGTGGCGCGACGCTAGCAAAGCGGAACGACGCGGGCGAGGCGGACGTTCGGTCGCTCAAGGAGACTGGTCATGCCCGAACCCAGGAACGAACTCGGCTACGGCGACGTCGACGCCCGGCCCGATGCCCCCGACGACGCGAGCCCGAATGGCGAGCACGGCAGCGGCGGCCAGTCGGGCGGCGGCGCGCGCGCCGAGCCGGCCGAGACCACCGGCGGCACCGGCTCGCCGGGCGGCCAGACCGACCCCGCCTACCGCGGCGGCGACAACCACAACGCGCCCCGCCGCGGCGACGGCAGCGACGCGCAGTGAGCGAGGCGGAAGGTACGAGCCGGCCGGCCGGAGATCCGACCCGCGTCGAAGGGGTCGAGCCGGCGACCAAGAGCCCCGGCCCGCTACCTGCCGCGCGCAACGGCGACGGTCACGCGGCCGGCACCAACTTCACCGGGGCGACACCGAAGGGCACCGAGACCGAGCGCGACGCGCCCGGCATCAGCAGCGACAAGCGCGGGGATGACGTGAGCTGACGCTGAGCCGGTGCCTTGCTTCCACGTGCCATCCCCGCGTTTTGCTCTCACGTGTCATCCCCGCGAAAGCGGGGACCCATCTCCCGAAGGTCGGCCCGCGACGACGTGCGTTGCTTCGCCACGCGGCGAGCCGCGGGAGATGGGTCCCCGCTTTCGCGAGGATGACAACAAATATTCTGCGCGACCGATTTGCTATCCCGCGAGCGCCTGCTTCACCAGCGCGTGGAGCAGCGTCGTCGCCACGGGATCGACCCCCGGCGCGTCGGCCGACAGGCGGAAGGTCGTCAGCACCGCCTTGCCGCGGCCGAACCAGCGTTCGGCGACGATCGCGCTCGCCTTGTGGCCCCAGCCGACGACGAGGCCGGCGGGGACGTGCGCCTCGTGCTCCCACGGCTTCATGCCCGTCAGCACCAGGTGCGGCACGACCCGCTCGAAGGACAGGTCAAACATCGGCCCGTTCTGCGGGTGCGCCGGGATGGCGGCGAAGACGCCGCTGCGCGCCAGCCAGCTGAACGCGGTGATCCAGTCGCCGCGCAGGATGTTGTCACGCGTCTGCGCGTACAGGCCCGGAAATGCCTGGTC
>JAFARM010000379.1 GCA_019245455.1 Sphingomonadaceae bacterium
GCCGTCCTGCGCCGCGCCTCATCAGCGACGCGCAGATCGCCTCGATGCGGGACGGCAGCGTCATCGTCGACCTCGCGGTAGAGAGCGGCGGCAACGTCGAAGGATCGAAGCCCGGCGAGGTCGTCCACGCCCACGGCGTCACCATCATCGGCCACAGGAACGTGCCGAGCCGCATGGCCGCCGACGCCAGCGCCCTGTTCGCCCGCAATTTCTACAACTTCATCGCCGCCTTCTGGGACAAGGAAGCCGGGCTGAAGCTGCCCGAGGACGACGAGATCGTGAAGGGCGTGACCGTCACCCGCGGCGGCGCGGTGGTGCACGAGCGGCTGGTGGGGTGATGGCGGCGGTGATCGATACCTTGGAGTATGCCGAACGCTTCGAGAGCGCGGGATTTGAGCACGACAAGGCGCGCGTCCTGGCTGCTGCCTTCGCCGTGGCCGGCGAGGCAGCTCGTGAGGAACTCGTCACCAAGCCGTTCCTGGAACTTCGGCTGGCCGAACTCGAAGCTCGACTGATGAAGCAGCTCGGCGATCAGGAGGCGCGGCTGAACCGTCAGCTGGGCGATTTCGAAGTCCGATTGACGCGCCAGATCGGCGAGGTCGGCAACGGCCTGAGCAACCGCCTGTGGTCGACCGTCGCCATCATCGCCGGCGTGTCGACCACGATCAGTGCGACCGTTGGTGCCGACGTCGCGCTGCTTCTGCACAAGGGCTTCTGATCATGGAACACCTGATCCCGCAGCTGTCGATCTTCGTGCTGGCCTGCTTCGTCGGCTATTACGTCGTCTGGAGCGTGACGCCGGCGCTGCACACGCCGCTCATGGCGGTGACCAATGCCATCTCGTCGGTCATCATCGTCGGCGCGCTGGTCGCGGCGTCGGCGGCGACGGGGGGCAGCGAGATCTCGCGCTGGCTGGGGCTCGGCGCGGTCGTGCTGGCGAGCGTCAACATCTTCGGCGGCTTCGCCGTCACACAGCGGATGCTGGGGATGTACAAGAAGAAAGAGAAGAAGGTCGCAGCAGGTAAGTAACCTGTCATCCCCGCGTAAGCGGGGACCCATCTCGCGCAAGTTGGGGCGATGGGTCCCCGCTTTCGCGGGGATGACGCGGTGAGGTGGAGGGGCACGAAGCATGGAACACGCACTGACGGCCACGCCCGCCTGGGTCAGCCTCGCCTATCTTATCGCCGGCGTGCTGTTCATCCTGGCGCTGCGCGGCCTGTCGAGCCCCGAGACCAGTCAGCAGGGCAACCGCTACGGCATGATCGGCATGGTCATCGCCGTGGCGACGACGCTGATCGTCCACGGCGTCGGGCTGCCGCTGATCCTGGCGGCGGTCGCGATCGGCGGCGGCGTCGGCTATGTCATCGCCCAGCGCATCCAGATGACGGCGATGCCCCAGCTCGTCGCCGGCTTCCACAGCCTGGTCGGGCTGGCGGCGGTTCTCGTGGGCGTGGCGGCGTTCCTCAACCCGGTCGCGTTCGGCATCGCGGATTTGATCCACGTCGCCGTTCACTTCCCCGGCGTGCAGATCGACCCGACGCCCGTCGGAACGATCGCCATCATCCATCCTGCCAGCCGGGTCGAGATGGGCCTCGGCGTCGCCATCGGTGCGATCACGTTTTCGGGCTCGGTCATCGCGTTCTTGAAGCTCAACGGCAACATGGGCGGCGCGCCGATCCTGCTGCCGGCACGGCACGTCATCAACCTCGGCACGCTGGTCGCGATCCTGGCGCTGATCGCCTACTTCACCACCGACCAGAGCGCGTGGGTGTTCTTCACCATCCTGGTGCTGAGCTTCGCCATCGGCTTCCTGCTCATCATCCCGATCGGCGGCGCGGATATGCCGGTCGTCGTGTCGATGCTCAACAGCTATTCGGGCTGGGCGGCCGCCGCGATGGGCTTCACGCTGCAGAACACCGCCATGATCATCACCGGCGCGCTGGTCGGATCGTCGGGCGCGATCCTGTCGTACATCATGTGCACGGCGATGAACCGCAGCTTCATCAGCGTCATCGCCGGCGGCTTCGGCGGCGACGCGGCGGGCCCGGCGGGTGCCAGCGGCCCGGCCAAGGCGTACAAGCGCGGCAGCGCCGAGGACGCCGCCTTCGTCATGAAGAACGCCGAGAGCGTCATCATCGTCCCCGGCTATGGCATGGCGGTCAGCCAGGCGCAGCACGCGCTCAGGGAGATGGGCGACCTGCTGAAGAAGGAGGGCGTCAACGTCAAGTACGCCATCCACCCCGTCGCCGGGCGGATGCCGGGGCACATGAACGTGCTGCTCGCCGAGGCCAACGTGCCTTATGACGAAGTGTTCGAACTGGAAGACATCAACGGCGAGTTTGCTCAGGCCGACGTCGCCTTCGTCATCGGCGCCAACGACGTCACCAATCCGCTCGCCAAGACCGACAAGACCAGCCCGATCTACGGGATGCCGGTGCTCGACGTCGAACGCGCCAAGACCGTCCTGTTCGTCAAGCGCAGCATGGGCGGCGCGGGCTATGCCGGCGTCGACAACCCCGTGTTCTACATGGACAATACCATGATGCTCCTCGCCGACGCCAAGAAGATGGTCGAGACGATCAACAAGGACCTCGGCTGAGACGCGATCCCCGCACGCGGTTCGCCGTGGCAAGAATCCGCACGACCGCGGGCGGGCGGGCGATATGGTGGCGCGCACGGCAGCGGGAGCACGACGATGCGGGCAGGTTGGACGATGGCGGCGGCGCTGGTTGTGGCGGGCTGCGCCCATGACGGCACGAAGCTGGGCAGCACCCACGGCGCGCCGCCGGCGGTGACCGCGACGACGCAGCCGCTCAAGCCCAACGGCGAGCTTCACGGCACGGCGACCCTGACGCAGACGGCCACGGCGACGCGGGTGCAGGCGCGGGTCGAGGGCCTCGCGCCGGGAACCTACGCCATCCACCTGCACAGCGTCGGCAAGTGCGAAGGGCCGAAGTTCGCGTCCGCCGGCGGTCATTTCAACCCGCTGATGAAGCAGCACGGCCGCGACAACCCCGCCGGCGCGCACCTTGGCGACCTGCCCAACATCGTTGTCGGCGACGGCGGGACGGGGACGGTCGACTACACCGTCGACGGGCTGCAGCTGACCGGCGGCG